>JAQUYA010000117.1 GCA_028692055.1 Lachnospiraceae bacterium
CATCCTGTAACTTTCCATTATGCAAGAAAATTTAAGAGTGGTAAAAGAAAATGTGTTATACCTTTATCTAAGACGTACAAAACCGAGGGATTATGCGACATCGTGTCGCAATCCCTCTCGCTCACACTTCGTGTGCTCGCGTTTTTGTCTTTGACATTTTCTTTTACCGCTCTAATATTTTCTAAGCATAATTCCAAATGTTACAGGATGCAAACAGAAGGGGTGCCCCACGCTATTTGAAATGATTTTACTGTATTGAAGCAGCCACGAAAATTTTTATATACTAGCTTTTAAAAGGAATTAATAAGAATTTCTGAAATTAAAAAGAAGAGAATCGTTTTATCAATTTATATTATGATGAAGTATAACTCCATTGATGATCTTTCCAATATTATCTGAAGATAGAGGATAAATTTTAAGGAACTGTCTAATAAAAAACAGATATTCCAGCTATGTCTGAAAACTTTCATGGCTGTATCGATACAGTAGAACACATTTTCACGGTACGGACGTAAATATGCCGAACTTTGTGTGGGACTTCCGAATAATGCGTAGAAAATTTTAGAGTTCAAAAAGAAAATGTCATTGTCAGAAATGCGAATGCACGATGCATTCGCAAGAGGGATTGCGACACGATGTCGCATAATCCCTCGGTTTCGTACGTTTCAATAAACGTCACACATTTTCTTTTTGAACTCTTAGATTTTCAGCATTATGAGGCGTCCCACACAAAGTCGGCATACTTACGTCTGCACCGTGAAAATGTACTCACAGCCCTCCGTGCAGCCACACCCCTGTCAATGCACAAAATTTAAGTTTTATGTTTTGAAATAGATGAAAATGTGCTAAAATATAGATAGTGAATAAAGAAGTCGGATAAAAAATCAGATAAGTAATTAGATGGGAAATGAGATAAGAAAATGGATATCAATGAGATTTTTAAAGAGTTGGATGAATTATTTAAAAAGAATGAAATAGATAAGGTAGAACCTTTTTTAACCGATTGTTTAGTGAATGCCAGGGAAACCAATAATTTTGGGATTTATATTTCAGTTGGAAATGAATTGATTGGATTTTATAGAAGTATATCTGCATATCAGAAGGCTGTTTCCATGGCGGAAGATGTACTGTATCTGATGAAAAAATTAAATCTGGAAGATACAGAGCATTATGCAACTACACTTTTAAATATTGCGACCGCTTATCGGGCTGCGGGACAAGTGGACCAGGCATATGAATATTATGAAACAGCACTGGCTATTTATGAAAAGCTATTGCCACCGAATGATTATCGATTTGCCAGCCTTTATAATAATTTAAGTATTTTACTGGAAGGACAGGATAAGAATGAGGAAGCGGTTGCATATTTAGAGAAAGCATTGTTCATTATCAAAGAATTAGATGAAACCTCGGTAGAATATGCGACTTCTTTAACAAATCTTGCATTGCTAAATTTCAAACAAAATAAAGTAGAGGAAGCAAAAGAAAAATTAGAATTGGCATTGACCATTTTTGATAAAAAAGGGGAAAATACCGATGCCCATTACAGTGCTGCACTGGCAGGGGTTGGAGAAGCCTATTATCATATGAAGGAATATCAAAAATCTTTAGATGCATATGAGAAAGCACTGGAAGAAATCCAAAAACATTTTGGCGAAAATGAAAGCTACTCTTTAATCAGCCAGAACTGTGCCGCAATCTGTGACCAGCTGGGAGATACCCCAAAAGCAGAGGATTACCGTAAAAGAGCAAATAATAAATGACACAAAGCAGAAAAATGATGATCGTGTGAAAATTAATTTTCGCAGTCTAAAAGAAAGGTGTGGTTGTTTTTATGAAAGGACTTGAACTTTCACAGGAGTATTACAATTTTTATGGCAAAGCAATGATTCATGAAAAATTTCCGTTGTATGAAAAAAGAATTGCCGTAGGTCTGGTAGGGCAGGGCTCGGAATGTCTGGGATTCGATGATGATTTATCCTGCGACCATGATTTTGGCCCTTCCTTTTGCATGTGGCTGAATGAAGAAGATGCAAAAGAAATAGGGAATATGCTTGCATTTGAGTATGAGCAGTTACCGAAAGACTTTGCGGGGGTACAGGGACGTGTCGAATCCACACACGGAGGCGGCAGAGTAGGGGTACATGAAATTAAGAATTTTTATTATTCGATTATTGGCAGAGATGATGCGCCAAAGACAAATATGGACTGGCTGATTATTCCAGAATCAAGACTTGCTGTAGTTACTAACGGTAAGGTATTTCGGGACGATTTAGGCGAATTTACAAGAACCAGGAATCAATTATTAGAGTATTATCCAGAAGACGTACGTATCAAGAAAATCGTTTCGAGAGCGGCAACGATGGCACAGGCAGGACAATATAATTATGCCCGTTGCATGCGAAGAGGTGAAACGGTTGCCGCTTATATGGCATTGTCTGAATTTACCAAAAATACAATTTCCATGATATATTTGTTAAATAAACAGTATACGCCATTTTATAAGTGGATGCATCATGGTATGAAACATTTACCGATACTGAATCAGGTAGGCGATTTATTAAAGAAGCTATGTGAAATGGATAACCAGAAAGGTGTATGGGAAGGTACCGAAAATGCAATTCCGATGTCCTTGAACCTCTTTGATAAAAATGTTGAAATTATTGAACAGATATGTAAGCTGGTTGTTATGGAATTAAATCAGCAGGGACTTTCTGACTGCAATGATATCTTTTTGGAAAGCCATACGATGGATATGATGAAACGTATAAAAGATAAACAAATCAAGTCTTTGCAAATCATGGAAGGTTAGATAGCGTTATAAAAAATTCCTCTGTTTCAGGGGAATTTTTTATGTGACAGGAGCATGCTTCTGCAAAGCTTATTTTATACCTTGAAACATATGTTCGGGTGTGGTAATATGTTATTATGAAGAAAAATAATTGGATATTAATTTTAACAGTTATAATAATAGCGTTTATTCTCTTTTTCGTGAATCAGATATTTGAAAAAAAGGGAACAATGGTAGAAGTTTATGTAGACGGCATAATGTATGCAAGCTATCCGCTTGATGAGCCGGTAGATGTTGTATTGCAAGGTTTTCAAGGTGGAACCAATCAACTGCGTATCAGGGGTGGCAAAGTGGAGATAACGCAGGCAGACTGCCCGGATGAATTATGTGTAAAGCAGGCTGCCATATACCGTAATGGAGAAAGTATTATCTGTTTACCTCACAGAGTGGTGGTTCAGGTAGTGGGAGAATCCGAAAAAAAAGAATCTGTGAAAGAATCGATAGACGCTGTAGCAAATTAGTAAAGAGAGGAAAAGGGCATACAGATGTATCGAAAAGTGGCATATTTGAGTGTTATGATTGCATTTTCCATGATACTGAGTTATATAGAAAGTCTGGTTCCTTTTTATTTTGGAGCACCAGGGATTAAGCTTGGACTGGCCAATTTCATTATTATTTTGATGCTGTATAGTCGAAATATAAGAGAAGCGTTGCTGATAAATCTTGTCCGTATTGTATTATCCGGATTTCTGTTCGGAAGTATGTTTTCCATACTGTACAGTCTATCCGGTGGATTACTTAGTTTTGTAATCATGCTTCTTGCAAGGAAAAGCGGCTTATTTGACCTCACGGGTGTCAGCATCTGCGGTGGAATCAGTCATAATATTGGACAGCTTTTAATTGCCATGTATGTAGTGCATACAGCTGGAGTACTCTATTACATCCCCATTCTATTGATTGGTGGATTGGTTACTGGACTATTAATTGGTGTTATTGCTACACAGGTTTTAAAAAGAATGCCACGAAATGGAGAATTATTATGATTGCATATTTAAAAGGTGAAATTATAGATGTTTCAGAGGATAATTTAATATTGGAGGTTCAGGATATTGGCTACAATGTAAAGATTTCAAGCAGTGTTGCCAATACTTTACCGTCAGCAGGAAATATTATTAAAATATATACGTATACATTGGTAAAAGAAGATGCATTTCAGTTATATGGTTTTTTAACAAAGGATGATTTAGAGATTTTCAAAAAAGTCATTACGGTAAATGGTATTGGCCCAAAGGGAGCATTGGCGATTTTATCGGTTATGTCTTCCGATGAGTTACGTTTTGCCATTATTGCCGGAGATGCAAAAGCAATTTCCAAGGCACCGGGAATAGGCGCAAAGACAGCAGAGAGATTGATTTTGGATTTGAGAGATAAAGTTTCTCTGGAAGACGCTTTTGAAGGAGCCATTACGAAGAACAATAAGCCGAGTGAAATAAATAATATGACAAATCAGGCGAAGAACGAAGCCATTGAGGCATTGGTTGCGTTGGGGTATTCTGCTTCTGATGCACTGCATGCAATTAAGACAGTAGATATTTCAGAGGATATGAATACGGAAACAATCTTAAAAGCGGCATTGAAGAAAATAAATTAAAAGTCTGTGAAGGCAGGCAGATAAGGATTCACATGGCAAACAGAGTAATAGAAACCAATCTAATAGAAGAGGATATAAAAATTGAAGGAAGTTTGCGGCCGCAGATGCTTGCAGATTATATTGGACAGGCAAAAGCAAAAGAAAGCTTAAGTATTTATATTGAAGCGGCAAAGCAGCGAAAAGATACATTGGACCATGTATTGTTTTATGGACCTCCGGGGCTTGGGAAAACTACATTGGCAGGTATTATCGCCAATGAAATGGGCGTCCATATGAAGGTAACCAGCGGACCGGCAATTGAGAAACCGGGAGAAATGGCTGCAATCTTAAATAATCTGCAGGAGGGCGATTTGCTCTTTGTAGATGAGATACACCGATTAAACCGACAGGTAGAGGAAGTACTGTATCCAGCAATGGAAGATTATGCAATTGATATTATGATTGGAAAAGGTGCAACTGCACGTTCCATTCGACTGGATTTACCTAAATTTACTTTAGTGGGAGCAACGACAAGGGCTGGACTTTTAACCGCACCGCTAAGGGATCGCTTTGGAGTTATCCATCATTTGGAATTTTATACGATAGCGGAATTACAAACAATCATTATACATTCCGCACGTATCTTGAATGTTGAGATAGAACCGGCAGGCGCTTTAGAACTTGCACGCAGAAGCCGTGGAACCCCTCGCCTCGCAAATCGAATTCTAAAAAGAGTGCGCGATTTTGCACAGGTAAAATTTGATGGAATTATAACGGAAAAGGTTGCGCAGACCGCATTAGATTTATTAGATGTGGATAAAATGGGACTGGATAATATTGATAGAAACATTTTATATACAATTATAGAGAAGTTTCATGGAGGACCGGTTGGCTTAGAAACTTTAGCCGCCTCTATCGGTGAAGATTCTGGTACTTTGGAAGATGTATATGAGCCATATTTACTAAAAAATGGTCTTTTGAACCGCACCCCAAAGGGAAGAATGGCATCTGAACTCGCATATCATCATTTGGGTCTTGAAATTCCCAGCTAATTTTATTATAATAAATATTGTATATTTATTATAATAAAAGGATATATCTAGTGGTTCGTGAGAAGGGGTGCGAAATATGGCTTCAAAAACTGATGCAGAGGTTATTATTTTCGGAAAAGTATTTACATTGAGCGGATATGAGAGTGAAGAATATTTGCAAAAAGTCGCATCTTATCTCAATAATAAGATGCTTGAGTACAATAAGGTAGAAGGTTTTAAAAGACAACCAGCGGATACACAAAATGTTTTACTTCAATTAAACATTGCAGATGATTATTTTAAGGCGAAAAAACAGATTGATTTATTAGAAGAAGATATTAAGTTAAAAGAAAAAGAACTATATGACTTAAAACATGAATTAATCACTTCTCAGATTAAGCTCGAGAATAATGAAAAAAACATGAAAGAATTACAAAAGGAATTAAATGAAAATTCGAAAAAGATAGTTCGCATGGAAACAGAACTAGCGGATGCAAAAACGGACTAGATAAAGTTTATAGAATAAAATGGTTCATGAAGGCTGTCAAAATGACAGCCTTTTTCAAACGATACAAGTAAGAAACGGAATAAATATGAAAAAAGTAGAATTGTTGTCACCAGCAGGGAACTATGAAAGTTTTATAGGCGCAGTCAATGCGGGCGCAGACGCTGTTTATTTAGCGGGAAATAAATATGGAGCAAGAGCATATGCAGATAACTTTTCGGAGGAAGAAGTTTGCAACGCGATTCAATATGCTCATCTGTTTGGGCGAAAAGTTTATCTTACTGTAAATATTTTATTGAAGGACGAGGAGATATACACGTTACGTGAATATCTAACCCCATTTTATTTGTGCGGTTTAGATGGAGTCATTGTACAAGATTTGGGTGCTTTTCAAGTGATAAAGGAAAACTTTCCGGATATGGAACTGCATGCAAGTACACAGATGACATTAACAGGGGTCTATGGTGCAGAATTTTTGAAAAACATGGGTGCCTCCAGAATTGTTCCTGCCAGAGAACTATCCATAGAGGAAATCATAGAAATCAAAAAAAAGGTCGATATCGAAATTGAAGCATTTGTACATGGGGCAGAATGCTATTCATACTCTGGAGCATGTCTTTTTAGCAGTATACTGGGTGGCAGAAGTGGGAAGAGAGGAAGATGTGCGCAGCCGTGCCGCCTGCCTTATGAAGTTCTATGTAATGATAAAAAAGCAACAAAAGATGAACAATATATACTAAGCCTTA
>JAQUYA010000118.1 GCA_028692055.1 Lachnospiraceae bacterium
ACTGCACGAAAAAAGTTTTGAATTCATCAAAATCCGTGCACTTATAGTATACCACTCAAAGGCGTGAAAGTCAGTAAAATCAAGTGCTTGAAGCTGATTTTTGAATTAATCAGCAGACACTAATTAGTGCGAATTATTTTTACCTTTCAAAACTGTGCATTTACCCATACTCGTATAATTTGTGAATTTTAAATTAGATTTACCAATCCTTTCCCAACATAGGAAATTAAAGAAATAACAATTAATAAAATTAATAGAATTTGCATTTTTTTATCTTTATATATCTCTTTCTCCTGCATACTAAAGAAGCCAATAACCAAGGTTAATAGTAGTACATACCTGCCCTGTGCCTGAAAGTCGCTGCTCCAACAGGTGTATACCACCATCAGGAAACCTAAAAGGCTCATTCCCGTTAGTACACAGGCATCGATGGCTCCTGCAAGATGCCTGTTGCGAATCATATAAAATAGAATAAACAGTACTACTATTCCGTACAGACCTGTGATTCCAAATCCGTACCAGTAAGAATTATGGTATTCCAGCCAACCATAGCTTCCCACTCCAGAGTTCGTCAAATTACTGACAATATCTTTTCCATCTTTAATCACAACGTCCAAAAGGCTGTAGCCACGTGCTTTTCTCGTTGTTACAACAGTCGTTGCTGTTGCCTTGTATTCTTCTGTCTGTACATTCTTATTTGATTTGTTTATATATTTTTCTAATTCTATTCTCGGAAATAGCAGTAACATGCTACACAGTGCTACGATAATATACCTGCTAAGTAACGCCGCCTTATTATCTTTTGTCCGAAACCATCGTATTACCAATATAAGAAATGTAAATAAAAGAATCAGATAATAATTTGGTTTGGCGCGAAATAGCATGGATAGTGAAAATGCAATTCCCAGCACGCTCAAAATCGGATATCTTGCTTGTTTTCGTAAATATTTTTGAAAAATACTATTTTCCTCCAGCAGCTCATAAACGACTACAAAGGACCAGAAAAAGTCCCATGCATCCGAAGTCGCATAGGAAAACAGATACCACAATTGCGGTGTAATCCCCAATGCAATTATCATCCACAGATTATTCCTTCGGTGTCGCAACAAGAGTGAAACCATAATCATAAATAATAATACATTCAAGATACGATAATATTTACTAATGTGAAAAACAGCGGCAAATATCCAGCCTATTTTTCCGGCTACTAGATAATAAAGCGTGTATTCCGTCAGCCTGGTTACTCCATAATTAGAATAGGTGCCTAGCAGAGACGCAGAATCTGAGCTGGGCGGTAACCAATGTGCCATATAATAGTCAATCGCTGCACGTGTTGCATCCTCATCCGGATGTGCATAATGTCTACTGCACAATGCCATCAATATCACACAGCCTGCCGCTGCTATCATTAGGATAGCCATGAGCAATTGAAAAGTATCCTTTTCACCACCAAAAGCAACTCGTGTTTTCCATTTTCCTACTGTGATGTAATAATCCAATAGAATTGCCAGTGTCATCATAAGCAATGCCATCAACAACAGATTGGGCAGCAAGCTGGCGGCTGGCTGTAAACTGTCATTGTAATCGGAAAGGAACTTTTCATTTGCAATTAGAACTGCATTGTTGCCGTCTTTTGTCGTAATACAAAGTCGGTCATCTTCTACGGTCAGATCTGATACCTGTTCACAGGAAAATATTTTCTCTATTTCTCTTGGTGTATATTTTTTTTGAGAAAGATGATTATTTAATATCTCAATGGTACGTATCTGTATACGCGAATCCTTATCTGTTGTTCTGGGTTGCAGTTGAAATTCCATTCTCGTCACTCTTGATTTCGTAGGAATCGTAAAAAAAGCATCAAACATTCGTCTGCTCGCGGTGTCATCAAGGTTGATTCTGCCTATGACTGTTATTGTATTCCCACTTGAATTAGCTTCTGTATTTTCTGAATTTGGGATACCCTGGGTATCTATCCGTAGATACTCTTCTGTTTCTGTCTTCTGACCCAGTGCATAAATAATTCGTATCTGCATCTGCGGAACCAAAAGTACACAATACGCAAAGAAAGTAAGCATGACTGTCCCTATTATATATATAATATATCGTTTGATTATCTGTAGCTTTTCCTGACTCATCTGCATTTCCCCTCGCATTTTAAGTTTTTAATGCAGGCGTTCGATTGCCTGACTAATGTGTATTAATGTAATAAGGTTCACTCCTGCTCCTGCCATAAGTGTTAAAATTAGCATTCCCCATATTTTATGTCCAAAATATTCTTTTAATAATTCTACCAATACCGCACTTATAAATATCAAGGAAAAATAGAGATATGTATATATTCTGGTAGAGGAAGCAAACATAGTTGGGGAAAAGCTAAGCGCCATACGTGTTGCAAACCCTAGTGCTAGCACAAATAAAAGCTCCATATATAGAAATCTATCCATCACTATCCAATATAAATTAGTGACAATACTTAAAATTAATATCGTAAAGACAATTAGCATAATCATCTGCTCTATATTTTCATAACGACTAGTGCAATGGAGTATTGGGTCGTCATAGCCTTTTTCCTTTATGCCTTTTTGTTGCATCAAGAAATAATATATTGTACCCATTATACAGATTACCAACGGAATACAGGATATCAATCGTTTCATAACAGAATTATACTTTACAAAAATCCCAATCATAATTAAGAAGCATACCAGAAAAAACAGAACATTTGGTTTTGAAATAAAATGTGTAAAGGTTGCTATATAGTTCAATTTCAGCTTATCTAATACTGATAGAGAATCAAATTCTGGCATAAACCTTTCTATTTCACGAATTGTACGCGCCTTGCTTCCAGGACATGTCATATGAATTATCAAACTTATCAGACCAACTACTTCTCCTCCGATAATATACCACTTAGGAAACTCTATTTTCTTAAATAGGTATACCAAATGCGCTACTATAAAACTCGAAAAAATAATCACTGTAATTAATTCACTACTACAGCCAAATAAAAAAGCGGCTATTATTACTACATACTGATACCATTTATATTTCTTTCCACTATTAATTCCAAATAGAGCATTAATACAATGCAGTCCGATTGCCAGTGGCCACAAGTAATTAATAGTAGTTGCAATCCACCCAGCGCTTGCCATGTGTGTAAACCGGAAAGAACATAATAATCCAAGTAATACGAATGTGGTTGGATTATTGAATTTATCGTAACAAATCTGTTGTAATTCATAGAATAATAATAATATAATTATAACATCTGCAATCTGCCAGACCCACATAGGCAATGCCATAAAAATTTCATCGACCATATTTATCAATATTCGCGATGACCATGTAAAATATTCATCTATTACAAATTTTATTATCCCACCATCATGTAATGCATTCTGAAATGTATTGTCATCTTCAATTTTCATGTTCATAAAAACATGCAAAAAAGAAAAAAATACTATCGCAGCAAACCACATTATAATTACTTTATATTTGTTTTTATTCTCTTGACTAATCATAAATTTCATTCCACAACTTCTCCACTTCAAACTTATTTTACAGTTTATTATAGCATTTCACTTTCCTATCGTCCACCAATATTCCCTTGCCTCAGACAATCCCATATTTAGGTATTGTGCCATTGACTTCACATCTAAAAATGTTAAAATCAAAATAGCTATTATTAATCACGCTATGAAATGGAGCATTCAATGAATAAAGAAATTACTGTCTTTACCGAAGGTGACGCTACCCTTGCAAGTACCTGGTCCAATATACCTTACTTTCTCACTGCTACCTTAGAGGAAAAAGGGTACACGGTTCACCGCATTAATATTTCAGATACCGGATTCCTGCAGCGTTTTTATGATAAATTCCTATGTCGTATCTTACGGCATACGTTTTTTCCTCATACCACCTTTCGCTATTCCCGTTCCATCTTTTTTACGCGAAAAATTCAAAAACAGTTGAAGGAGGCTTTGGCAAAATACCCACAATCTGATTATTATCTGTCCACTTCCTTCAGCTTTTCACCAAAGAACTATACAGATAAACCCTGTATCCTTTTTTGCGACTGGAGTTATGAATATCTAATTACACATTTCAATCAACGACAGCCCGACTGTCTGGAAAAAGCCGCTGTGAGAAGGCAGGATGCGCTAATTCGCAAAGCAGACTATGTATTCGCTCTGTTTCCGGACGTTGCACAGCACATGCAGGCTTATTATAAAAATACCAATATTGCTTATTTGGGAAATGTGATTAATTCTGAATTGACGAAAGAAAAACCTGATTTTGCCAGAAAGCTGGCAGGGCAAAAGATTCTGTTTATTGGATTAAAGAAGTACAGAGAAGGGGTTGAGGCCCTTATACAAAGTACGAAGCTGCTACATCCTGTTTATCCGGCTCTTGAATTAAACATTGTCGGAATGACAGCATCGGATTGCAGCGATACCTCCGATGTAGCTTCCTATATCCATTTCCACGGATACCTATCGAAGGATCAGCCAGATGAAAAAGCACTTTATGATGCCTTGTTACAGGATTCTCTGGTGTATGTAAATACAACCCCTGTATGGGCCGGATTTTCTTCTGCCTTAGAATCACTCTATCACTATTTACCCGTGATTACTTCACCATATCAGAGTTTTACCGATACCTTTAGCGATACGATTGATTTCGGGTATTATTGTAAAGAAAATAGTCCTGCACAGATTTCGAAACTTCTTCAGCACGTTTTACAATTATCTCCAAACGATTACGAAACTCTTTGCCAAAATGCCCATGCAGCAACCCTTGATTACACCTGGTCTTCCTATGTCGATAAAATGATGCAAGTTATCCAAGAGAACTGCTAAGAAATGATTAGATAACATCCTCAGCATCCACTTTACTCATTATGATATAAAAGGGGACGCATAAAAAGATTGCATAAATATAACGGAACTCTCCATTTACCGGGGTTGCTACAAGCAGGGTGCCCCATAGGGCAAGCATCGGTAGATAATATAAAAGGTCTTTGTATTTCCCTCTTGTAAAAGAGTAACCTGCAAGGATAAAAGTCAGCCAGACTGCTAAGCCTATACTCCACAGCAGTCCATAAAATGGTACTTTTGTATAGCCCGACCACAGAATTCCTTTCCCTATCATTTGTGATAGCATCGCCGGAAGCTTCGGTTCTATTACCATTCTGCCGCTGTTTTCACAGATTCCTTCTGTATATACCCACCTCTGTACGTCCGGATACCAGTATCCTTCTGTCTGGTGTAGGAAGGCTCTAATATAATTCATTGGATAGCGCATTCCGATATGCAACCATAGATTCAGATATGCTGCCTTATTCTGTTCCAGATACTCTTGGTTTCCACTTTGCCGAACCAGACTCTTAATTGGGTCAGACAAGCCTTCGTCATATGCATCTGAAATTGCGTCTATGTCTATAATTTTCCCTAATAATTCCTGTTCTTCCATAGTTAATTCACCACCATTTGCAATGGTACGTGCAATTTGCTGTGCCGGTATCGACAGAGATTCTATCGTGTCTGCCGGAGTCACTTCAAAATGTGCAAAAACTGGACCACGTATCACAAGTGTGGCAAGCACCACGAGTACTACTGCCGCGATGGTCTGCTTATTTTTCTTCCAGCATAAAACTATGACAAAAGGAACCACTACGAGAAATGCATGAAATCCATTGTTGCGAAAAAGTGTTACAATACAACCGGATAATACCAATACGATTTCCTGCATAATCCATGTAATCTTCTTCGCTTCTTTTTGTTTCATCAACTTCCACAATAAGATACCGAATAGTAGCAAGGCCCCTGAGAAAAGGCTGTCCTTCCAAATATTAATTGCATACATCACGTTATAAGGCAAAATGCCATAAAAGAGAAAAAGTAACACACAAACCCATTTTTTCACATCATGCGCATAGCATTCTGCTATAAAATACGCATAGATAGCAGACAATACCAGCATCTGTGCGATACAATACAGGGCAATTCCAGTAGTCAGCTCTCCGGTCCAGTGATTTCCAATCATAAGAAAAAATTGTAATATCCAGGTCTGCACCACCGGATGGTGATTGCTATACTGCCCTGAAACTGCCTGACCAATCTGATCCATGGAATCGCTGATAATAACACCCGGATAATTCTTCAAGAAAAAAGGCAGCCAGCAGAAAAACATGAGTATCATCACAAAAAAGAATATCTGCCTGGAGGTATATTTTGATTCTCTGCCACTTTGTAGGTTTAATTTATCAAAGCCTCTGTAAATCCACTGAAGCAGCATATAGAATAAACTGCCATACCCAGCAAGCATACACGCAATGATACATACCTTTCCGATTCCGGTAATCCCTTCATACTCGTCCAGATATTCCAATCCTTGCATACACATAAAACAGGTCAATAGCATGCTTACCGCAAATGCCGCCACCTGTTTTCTCTTATCCGGTAAAGACCGATAGATTGTTCCCTGTTTTTCATAGAAGTAAAAGAAAAGAAGTGCCATTACTCCCGTGATTACATTTGATGTTTTCCATTGTAACGTAAGAGAAATCGCACCTGCCGATAAAAGAGCCGCTATGATACTGCCTATTTTCATTCTTTTTTCTGTCATTATCTTGCCACTGCCATACCTTTCATGATTGCTTTCTTTAATCG
>JAQUYA010000027.1:0-25658 GCA_028692055.1 Lachnospiraceae bacterium
TCTGCCACGGCAACATCTGCCGTTCCCCAATGGCAGAATTTGTGTTAAAAGACATGGTAGAAAAAAGAAATATAGCAGAGCAATTTTTCATTGCCTCTGCGGCAACCAGTACTGAGGAAATTGGGAATCCGGTTCATTTTGGGACAAGAGATAAATTGCGCAAATATGGAATTTCAGTTGAGGGGAAAACAGCTGTTCAATTGAAGAAAAGTGATTACGATACCTATGATTATCTCATTGGAATGGAACAACGAAATATAAACAATATCCTGGGGATAGTTGGGAATGATCCGGCTGGAAAAGTATGTAAATTATTGGATTATACCAATAATCCGAGAGATATTGCAGACCCTTGGTATACTGGAAACTTTGACATTACGTATGATAATATTGCAGAAGGCTGTGAAGCATTTCTGACATTTTGCCTACAGCCTTTTGATGAATTATAAAAGAGAAGGATAAAGCAGGTAACTATTTACAGGTAATCTTAAGGAGTTCGATACATTTATCAATTCCAATTTCACCACTATCCAGGATCATATGAAAATGTTCCTTATCACCCCAGGTCCAATTGGTGTGGGTCTGATAGAAGTTACTACGGCGTTTATCGTTTTTCCTGAGAATGGCTTCTACTTCATGAGGGGATATTTTTTCTTTTTCAATGGCACGTTTGGTGCGGAATTCATTGTCGGCATGTATAAATACATTTAAACAGTCCTTGCGATCCTTTAATATGGCACTGGCACAGCGACCAACGATAACACAATTTCCCTTTTCTACAAGTTCTTCAATGATTTGTTTTTCTTCCAAAAATAAGCGGGTCGCAAGTGGAAGATTATTTGTGTTCTTTACAGTTCCACCGAGAACTGTTTGTGAAAGGTTAAAAATAATGCTTCCTGGTGCCGTTTCTTCCAGATCTTCAACATAAGTGGACGGTATTTCCAGGCGCTTTGCTGCCTCGACTAAGATAGAATGGTCCTGAAACCGATAGTCTAATTCACGTGCCAACTTTTTCCCGATTTCGTTACCGCCACTGGCATACTGACGTTCAATAGTAATAATACGATACATAATGCCATCTCCCTTCTACTACCTATCATATATATATTTCCTGAACAATTATTTGATAATAAATATTATATAGATATAATAACAGAATTTATATAAAAATACTATAAAAATGAAAGATTTTAAGAGATATGTTTTACTTTAAAAAATAGGAAGAATGGAAGCATGATTGATAAAAAAGAATTATAAAATAATTGTACTTTTGAAACAAAATGCTTATAATAAAATAGGTTTACAAGAGTTATAGGAATAGAATGTATGTAGAAGCATACAGACAGGTGAAAAAGTAATGTTTGAAAAATGGAATGCAACACAATTGTGCTGGTGTAAAAGTGGAAAAAAGTATGGTGAGTGTCACCAGAAAATAGAAGATAAAATACGTGAATTCAAGAAACAGGGCTGCATGGTTCCAACAAGAAAATTATTGAAGACTCCGGAACAAATCGAAGGAATCAGAGAAAGCGGCAAATTAAATATTGCTGTATTGGATTATGTAGCAGAGCATATTCAGGCAGGCATGAGTACAGAAGCAATCAACACCCTGGTCCATGACAAGATTTTAGAACTTGGTGGGATTCCTGCGCCATTGAATTTTGAAGGCTTTCCCAAAAGTGTGTGTACCTCGATTAATAATCAGATATGTCATGGAATTCCATCGGAGGATATGATTTTGGGAGTGGGAGATATCATTAATGTGGATGTATCTACCATTTACAAAGGTTATTTTTCAGATTCCTCTAGAATGTTCTGCATCGGTGAGGTGAGTGAAGAAAATAGAAAATTGGTACAAACGGCAAAGGAGTGTGTTTTGTTAGCTCTTGAGGAAGTAAAACCCTGGAAATTTATGGGTGATTTAGGTGCTGTTATTACGAAGCATGCGTATGCAAATGGATATTCGGTGGTTCAGGAAGTAGGCGGTCATGGGGTTGGACTCAAATTCCATGAGAAACCAACCATTATGTATGTGACTAGAAAAAACACCGGAATGCTGTTAGTACCCGGGATGGTATTCACGATTGAACCGATGATTAATATGGGAACTCATGAGATTTACATTGATGACGACAATGGCTGGACGATTTATACCGATGACGACAAACCGTCTGCGCAGTGGGAAGTGACTATAGTAGTAACGGAAAAAGGTTATGAAATTCTGGCATGCTAATAGTAGTGTTGTGAATGCGAATTTGCTCGCTATTTTATAGACCTAAAAGTTTTAAAAATGCATTTCCGGCAATTGGAAGTGGATAATTATTATTTTGAATAAGACAGATATGACGAGGGGGAAGCTTTTCAATCAGAGGAATCTGATAGATGGTTCCCCTTTTTAATTGACTTTGGGCAAAGCCTTCGGGAACAAAGCCGATGCCCAGATTGTGCATAACAATAGGGACAATTAAGTCAGAGGTAGCCAGTTCAATATCTGCCTCTAAAGATAAATGGTGTTGTAAAAAGAAATCTTCCAGATAATCACGGGTAGTGGTATTTTGTTCCAGGCAGATGAGGGGACAAGACGTCAAATCTGCTAAATGTAATGGGGTATCCTTTAAATGGGCATATTGGGTACCAGCAATAACAATATCCTGAAAAGAAATCAAATTGGTAACAGAAATTTCTTTATCAAAAGGAATGGGAGAGGTAATAATGGCAAAATCAAGCAGACCGGATTGCACCATGGAAACAGCATCAAGGGTGGTATTGTTTGAAATCTTTAACTTAATAGAAGGATAGCTAGTACGAAATTGCTCCAGATAAGGGAGCAAAAAATTATGCAGTGTCATTTCACTAGCACCAATACGGAGAAGTCCATATTCTAAGGTCTTATAAGAGGCTAATTCTTCTTCCGCATCAAAAATATGTTCACAGGCTTTGGCAATGTGAGCATAAAGAAGTTTTGCCTCTGGAGTTAACGCAACACCTTTCTTGGAGCGTAGAAATAAGGTGCATTCCAATTCTGATTCCAGATTCTGAATATAATGACTTACGGTTGGCTGGGAGAGAAAGAGTGCTTTTGCTGCCTGGGTGATATTTTCATATTTTGCTACATAATAGAAAACTTTATAATAATCAAAACTAATAGACATGAGCGGGTATCCTTTCGATTCATTGGTAACGCTGCACAAGCACCAACGCTTTCAAACGCTCCTTCATAGAAACGTTCTCAGCTGAGCTTTGTATATAATCCTTTTAAGTTATCTGTATAAATTTTTTTTTTGATTACAGTTTAGGAACAGTTAATTATCCATAGATAAGAACTATGGATATTATAAATAAACAAAATTATTCAAATGCATATAATCGTAGTATAATTTCAATTGTGCAAAATTACAAGAATAATTTAGAAAAGGTATGGTCATTCAGATGATTAAGGATTTGACAAAAGGAAAAGCAGAAAGTGTTTTATGGAGATTTTCAATTCCCATGTTTATTAGTGTTATATTCCAACAGCTTTATAATATGGCAGATAGTGTGATTGCAGGAAAGTTTGCAGGGGAGGATGCACTGGCGGCGGTAGGTGCGTCTTATCCGATTACAATGATTTTTATGGCAATTGCGGTAGGCAGTAATATCGGCTGCTCGGTTATTATTTCACAGCTATTTGGAGCAAAGAAATACAAAGAAATGAAAACAGCAGTGTCTACTACATTAATCTCGTCCTGTATGTTATCAATTGTTTTGACAATAGCTGGACTGGTGGGGAGTCGTGCACTTATGAGCATGATTCATACACCGGATAATATTTTTGCAGATGGTGCCCTTTATCTGCGTATTTATATTGGTGGGTTCTTTTTTCTCTTTATGTATAATATCGCAACGGGTATTTTTACTTCGTTGGGAGATTCCAAGACACCGCTCTACTTTTTGATTGGTTCGTCACTTGGAAATATTGTTTTGGATTTAATCTTTGTAGCACAGTTTCACTGGGGCGTTGCCGGTGTTGCGTGGGCGACCTTTATTGCACAGGGAATTGCCTGTTTACTTGCACTTTGTGCATTATTTCTTCGTATGAAAAAGATACAGACAGAGGGATCTGTTCGTCGATTTTCGAAACAGATGCTTGTAAAAATCTGTGCAATCGCAATCCCGAGTATTTTACAGCAGAGTTTTATTTCGATTGGAAATATCTTTATCCAGAGTTTGGTAAATGGATATGGTTCATCCGTCATTGCCGGTTATTCCGCAGCGATTAAGTTGAATACATTTGCAATTACCTCATTTACAACGCTCGGAAATGGATTGTCTAATTTTACGGCACAAAATGTTGGTGCGGGGAAGATAGAACGTGTAAAGAAGGGCTTTCAGGCAAGTATGAAACTGGCACTTACAATAGCGGTTCCATTCTTTATTTTATTCTTTATCTTCAGTTCCTATATGATACTCATGTTTATGCCAGAGGATAGTACGGCTGCATTGGCAACTGGTAAGACATTTCTGCGTATCGTATCGCCTTTCTATTTTGCAGTTCTGGTTAAACTGATGGCAGATGGGGTATTGCGTGGAGCAGGAGTAATGAAAGCCTTTATGCTTGCGACCTTTACGGATTTGATATTAAGAGTCATATTATCGTATGTACTGGCTGCACCATTTGGATCAGATGGTATCTGGATGTCCTGGCCGATTGGCTGGACCATATCCATGGCAATGTCACTGTATTTCTATCTGAAAGGGATATGGAAGCCGAAAGAGGTACAGACAGATGCAGATTTAGATGATTAAATATAAAAGATTCTTTTCATTGTTTCATAAAATAGAGTGTGGTATCATGCTTAATGTAGTAAAAATTAGATAGTAGGGGGAACTACGTGGAAATAATCATAATACCCTCCTATAGACCAACCCGGATTTTATTGGATTTGGTACAGGCGGAAGAAAAAAAAGGGCATAAAGTGATTGTCATAGATGATGGAAGCGGTGCAGCTTATGAAGATATTTTCTGTGCGATTCCATTTGTATTAAAGCATAATATCAATAAGGGAAAAGGTGCAGCAATTAAAACAGCTCTTACCTATATTCTGGATACCTATCAAAAAGAAGCTTTGTGTGATGAAATCAGTATTGTGACCATGGATTCTGATGGACAACATGCGGTAGCAGATGTTGAAAAAGTGCTGCTGGAAGAACAAAAGCACAGGGATTGTCTGATATTGGGAAGCCGGGATTTTAGCGGAAAAGTGCCTTGGAAGTCAAAAGCAGGTAATCTTTTGACTGCAAAATTATTTTATCTGTTATATAAAAGAAAACTCAAGGATACCCAGACGGGATTACGGGCATTTTCCTATGCTATGATCCCTGCATTACTTACGATTTCGGGCAGCCGTTATGAATATGAGATGAATGTATTATCCCATTATGCGAGGAACCGACTGCCTATCCGTGAGGTTCCCATTCAGACGATTTATCATGATAATAAAAATTCTGGAACACATTTTCATATGATAAAAGATTCCATTTTAATTTATAAGGATGTTATAAAATTCACTGCATCTTCCTTGTCTGGCTTTGTAGTGGATTACATTTTATTTGGAATATTTTTATTGTTATTTGGTGGATTTTCGCAAAAGGTTTTAATCAGTAATATACTTGCCCGCTTTTTAAGTGCTGCATTTAATTATACGGTAAATGCAAAAATTGTATTCAAAATGAAAAAAGCTACCTGGAAATCAGCATTTCAGTATTTTTTACTCGCACTTTTTATCCTGTGCATAAATAATATTATATTGAGTACAATATGTTCTCTGACACATCTTCCGGCTATGGTAGCAAAGATTATTACAGAACTCATATTATTTATAATAAGTTTTGTCATACAACGTTTTTTCATTTTTCATAATAAAAATAATAAAAAAAAGTAAAGAAAAAAGTAAGGGAAAAGAATATGAACGAACAAAAGAAAAAAGAAGCTGAAAAATTAGGAACGGCACCTATAGGACGTTTGATTTTGTCTATGGCAATCCCGGCGGTGGTCGCTCAGGTAGTAAATGTACTTTATAATATTGTAGACCGCATGTACATTGGACATATTCCAGAGATAGGAGCGACGGCACTAACAGGACTTGGTATTTGCTTTCCCATATTGATGCTGATATCTGCATTTAGTGCTTTTATTGGAATGGGTGGGGCTCCGCTTTCTTCGATTGAACTGGGAAAAGGGAATCGGGAGCGTGCAGAGAAAATACTTGGAAATGGTGTAACTGTTTTACTCATGCTATCTATTGTACTGACACTTGTGTTTGCAGTATTTAAGACGCCAATGTTATATGCATTTGGAGGCAGCGATGCAACGGTAGTTTATGCGACGCAGTATTTGAATATTTACCTGTGTGGAACGCTTTTTGTACAGATTGCACTTGGTTTAAATATGTTTATTATTAGTCAGGGACAATCAAAGACCGCCATGTTTTCTGTACTGATAGGGGCGGTAATTAATATTGTATTAGATCCAATTTTCATTTTTGTATTTGGAATGGGGGTACGTGGGGCGGCACTTGCAACGATTATTTCACAGGCCTGCAGTGCTGCATGGGTACTGCGGTTTCTGCTGTCAGAGAAATCCAGTATTCGTATCAGACTTAGCTATATGAGACCGGATATACGTTTGATTGGCAGTATTGCAGCGCTTGGGGTTTCCCCATTTGTGATGCAGGCGACAGAAAGTCTGGTAAATATTACTCTGAATAGTGGATTACAGACCTATGGAGGAGATATATATGTAGGTTCAATGACGATTCTAATGAGCGTAATGCAATTGATTGTTACACCAACACAGGGAATTACTCAGGGTACACAGCCAATTATTAGCTATAACTTTGGTGCCGGAAATAAAGACCGTGTGAAGAAAACGTTCCATACGTCATTGCTTGTTACGGTTACTGTAACGACGGTTTCCTGTATCTTAGCTGTTCTATTTCCAACTATTTTTGCAAGGATGTTTACCGGACAGACGGAGTTGATTGCCCTGGTGGAAAAAGTGATGCCAATTTATATGGCAGGGATTTGGATTTTTGGTATCCAGATGGCATGTCAGTCTGCATTTATGGGTATGGGACAGGCGAAGATATCACTTTTTCTGGCATTGCTGCGAAAAATAATTCTGTTGATTCCGCTGGCGATTATCCTGCCAAAGATTTTCGGGGTTATTGGAATTTATTATTCGGAGCCTATTGCAGATGTTGTGGCTGCATTAACGACGGGTATATTATTCCTACTCAATTTTGATAAAATATTGAAAAAGGGAGCCTAGTTGATTTTTTTAGAATCATATGCTATTATCCTAGACGGTGAGTAAAATCATCGTCTATTTTTCTGTAGGAAATGAAAGCATATTGTGTCTGTACCTATATGTGACATATGCTGCGGAAAGAATGCACCTTGAAAAATGAATAGAGAGATTGTTATAAATACGACGAAGTAAGTTTTATTCTATGACAACTATTTCACATACACATTCTTGTCTAGCGCCAGGCACCTGACAGCAGGTCAGGTTAACGAGGAAAAGGGTTATCGAAAATTCGGCGGACGCCCTTTCGTACATTCCGGTACGAGATATGCCGGCAAATATGCAGGTGACTGCAAAACAAATACGGTATAACGGAAAATGAAATACAATTCAGATACAAAATATAAGATATTCGATATGGAATATTCAAATAGAAAGATGAGGCTGTTATGTGTGGAATAATTGGATATATAGGAAAAAGACAGGCGAAGAAAGTATTATTAGATAGTCTGGCGAAGTTGGAATACCGTGGTTATGACAGTGCAGGAATTGCAGTACTGAATAAGGAAAGTCATGTTGTGATTACAAAATCAATTGGAAAAGTGGCTAATCTGGAAGTGATGTGTACGGATGCAGATGCAACGGAAGAAATCGAAGACGCAGGATGTGGAATTGGCCATACAAGATGGGCAACACATGGTGGTGTTACGAATACAAATGCACATCCACACCAGCAGGGACGTATTGTGTTAATTCATAATGGTATTATTGAGAATTTTCGGGAATTGATTGTGAAATTTCATTTAGAAAATCAGCTGGTGTCAGAAACTGATACAGAGGTTGCTGCGGCTATTTTTAATTATTACTATGAACAGACAAATAACCCAGAAGAAACGATTCAAAAGACCATTCATGAATTACAGGGTACCTTTGCGTTTGGTATTCTGTTTGCGGATCATAAGGACTGCGTCTATGCCATTCGCAATGTGAGTCCAATTGTAGTTATGCATGGGGAGGGAGAGTCTGTTTTGGCTTCTGATATTATGGCATTGGCACCCTTTGGCAATCGTTATTTTGTGCTGCCGGAATATCATATTTTAAAAATGAAAAAAGACACTGTTTCCTTAATGGATTTGCAGGGAAATATGTGTGAGCCAGATTACCTGACCATTGACTGGGATGTAAATCAGGCGGATAAACAGGGATATCCATTCTTTATGGAAAAGGAAATCATGGAACAGCCGGATGCCATGCGCAGAACGATTCTGCCTCGCATAAAAGAGGGCATGATTGATTTGACGGTGGATGGAATCCCGGATTCCTTATTTGAAGGTATGGACCATATCTGTGTGATTGGCTGCGGCACAGCCATGCATGCGGGATTGGTTGCGAAACATTTAATTCAACAGGGACTGAAGATACCGGTAGATGTCATTATTGCTTCTGAATTTATCTACGAAGAACCACTGATTACAGATAAAACGCTGGTCATTGCAATATCACAGTCTGGGGAAACGATTGATACCTTAGCAGCTGTGCGGTTGGCTGCAAAATATACAAAACGTGTGCTTGCCATTGTAAATGTAGTTGGCTCCACGATTACCAGGGAGAGCAATTATGTCATGTATACAAATGCAGGAACGGAAATCGCAGTTGCAAGCACAAAGGCATATACGGTGCAATTATGTGCATTATATTTACTTTTTGGAAAATTAGCAACAATAAAGAAATGCTATAATTATGCAAAACAACGAGAGTTTGTTTTGCAAATCTGTGATATAATAAAAGACGTAGAAAAAATATTGCAGGATAAAGAAACCATTCACAGACTGACCCAAAAGCTGGTACAGGCAAAGGACACTTTCTATATTGGACGGGGACTGGACCATTCCCTGATATTAGAGGGTTCTTTAAAGCTAAAGGAAGTATCTTATATTCATGCGGAAGCATATTCCGCAGGGGAACTGAAGCATGGCACCATTGCACTGATTACAGAGGAAACACCAGTCATTGCCGTTATGACACAAAAGAAGGTAAAGGCGAAGACGAAATCAAATGCGATGGAAGTACGGGCTAGGGGTGCGAGTGTATTGTTATTGGTGGCCGGTGAATTAGAGGATGAAGCAGACTGGGATACCGTCTATCACCTGCCGGAGAGAGAAGATATTTTTATGACCTTTAGTACGAGCGTAACGATGCAGCTGATTGCATATTATACGGCGCTGGACAAAGGGCTGGATGTGGATAAACCAAGAAATCTTGCAAAAGTAGTGACCGTGGAATAAAGCTTCACGCTGGAATACAAAAAAGAAGATAAGAATGTGAAATAGTACATGGAAAAAACGATGTATTTATAACAACAGAGAAGGGAAACAGACATGAGCAGATTAGAAACCAATTTTACCAGCACCAACGAGTATGTAGCCTCCGAACAATTGATGTCCAGTGTAAACATTGCAATTGCATTGCAGAAGCCACTATTGATTAAAGGAGAACCGGGAACCGGAAAAACGATGCTTGCAGAAGCAATTGCCAAATCCCTTGGTAAAAAATTAATTGTCTGGAATATCAAGTCCACGACGAAAGCACAGGATGGTTTGTATGTATACGATACGATTCAAAGATTGTATGATGGACAGTTCGGCGAAGAAGGAGTGGATGATATTTCTAAATACATCAAATTAGGAAAATTAGGAGAAGCTTTCGATGCGGAGGAACAGGTCATTCTATTAATTGACGAAATTGATAAGGCAGATTTAGAGTTTCCAAACGATTTATTATGGGAATTAGACCAAATGGAATTTTATATTAATGAAACAAAGAGAACGGTAAAGGCAAAGCAGCGACCGATTGTTATCATTACTTCCAATGCAGAAAAAGAATTACCAGATGCTTTTTTGAGAAGATGCATTTTTCACTTTATTGATTTTCCGGATGAGGCATTGATGGAAGAAATCGTGAAGACACACTATCCGAAGGTAGAAGAAAATGTATTGAAGAATGCAATGGAAGTATTCTATTGGATTCGCTCGATACGTGATATTCGTAAGAAACCGAGCACTTCTGAATTGATTGACTGGGTAAATGCACTGCAGCTTAGTGGTATTACCGCAGACCGATTAAAAGAAGAACTGCCATTTATCGGGGTGGTGGTAAAGAAGGATGAAGACTTGGAAACCGTGAGACATAGTATCAATTAGATTTTACGAAACATTTCCTGATAGGTAAAAGGGTGTAGATTGGAGTATGTATGTTTAGCGATTTTTATTATACACTAAAGGCAAAAGGATTAAACGCGACCTTGAGTGAGTGGCTTACGCTGCAGGAAGCACTGGATAAAGGATTGTGTGACAGTTCACTTACACAGTTTTACTATGTTGCCAGAATGATATTGGTAAAAAGTGAAACGAATTTCGATAAGTTTGATATGGCATTTGAAGAATATTTTCATAAGAAGCCATCGGCAGATGATTTGACAGACCGAATGCTTCGCTGGCTGGATAAAACGGATATTACAGAAGCTTTTAAAGAAACCGAACGGCAATGGCTGAATAAAGTGGAAGAAATCCAAATCAATAAGGAAGATGTAGAGGAAAAATTTAAACAACGTCTGAAAGACCAAGATAGTGAGCATAATGGCGGCTCTCATTGGATTGGAACCATGGGCAAGACTTCATTTGGAAATACCGGTGGAAATGTAGGCGGTGTTCGTACGGGTGGTAAAACAGGATACCAGTCGGCATTTGAAGTAATTGGCGAACGTCGCTATCGAGATTTCCGTGATGATCGTGTTCTGGATAACCGGCAATTTCAATTGGCATTTCGCAGACTGCGGCAATTTTCTACCAAACTGGATGTACCAAAATCTGAACTGGATATCAATGGTACGGTGGATAAGACCTGCAGCAATGGCGGATATCTCAGAATTGTAATGGAGAAACCAAGGAAGAATTCTGTGAAATTATTATTACTAATGGATTCTGGTGGAACGATGATTCCATACTGTAGTTTGCTAAATGATTTGTTTCAGGCGGTTAGTAAGTCTAATCATTTTAAAGATGTAAAATGTTATTATTTTCATAATTGCATTTACAGCAAAGTTTATAACACCCCGGAATGTGATAATGGGGACTGGGTAGATACCGAGTGGCTACTGCATAATCTGAGCAAGGATTATAAGGTAATTATTGTCGGTGATGCAGCAATGGCACCCGAGGAGCTTTATTCTAAGACTGGAAATTACAGGGGACCAAATGATGGATATTCAGGGGAAGAATGGCTCCTGTTTTTAAAACGCCATTATAAGAAGATGGTATGGCTGAATCCCAAAATGGCACCCGGTAAAGCACCGTGGCGCGAGGCAGAAATGGTAATCAAAGAAATGATACCGATGTATAAGCTTACTGTGGACGGGCTCAACAGAGCAATGCTTAATTTAATGAACAACAAATAGAAATATCAAAAAAATGCAAGATAGTAGTAAGGAAGAAAACATAACTGAAGAGGTTTTAAAATTGGCAGATAAGCAGTAACATCGATGAAAACAGGGGTGAAAAGCAAACTGCCTATACAGAAAATAGAAATGGTAGAAGTAAAAAGCACCTTTTGTTTTACGATATGTGATAAAACAAGCATAAAGAGTAATACCAGAAAGTTATAAAGCAAAAGAGCGGCGATTTCATAGAGAGGTTGTGTAATAAGGTCCGCAAAGAATAAACATATATATCCCATGAGAGTCATTAATAAAGCAGGTATAAGGATAGAGAGAATCTGTAATTGAAACCGTGCAGAAAGTGCACGATTGTCAAATATGTGGTTCTCTTTGTCGTTGTAATAATTTATACAACCGCAGAAACCGGCTAAAAAGATAAACAGTGCAATAAATCCCCGGATTGGAGAGAGGAGGACTTGCTTTTGTAATGTTTGTGCCTGATAGGTGGCTGTGTAGTCAAAATGGAAAGTAGACTGGTCTGTCATGTGTGTGTAATAAAGGCTGTCTGTCTTTGCAATAATATCAGAAAGTATGGAGCTGTCAGCAAACGGACTGTCCGTAGTAATATATTCCTTCAATAAATGCAGAGCATAGGAATTAAAAATTTTGGCATAAACGACTTCGTTGATGACATGACTCAAAACGGTAGAAGGCGACTCTATCACTTCAATCAGATTACTTTTGTGCTTTTGATCAAGTGAATCATAAAGTGTAGAGGGAATCAAATAACCGCATTCAGCATGTCCGACAGCAACATCGGTATAAACAGAAGCTTTATCTTCGCATACATAGAAATGAATATTTCCGTCATTGTGCAGCAGATTTTCTATCAGAGGGGCAGTTGCACCTGAGTCAGAGTCTGTATAAAGTGCAACGCGGATGGTCGTATCTTCAGTATGATTGATATGAGTAAAGGCAGCGATACAGAGAGGAAACAACAGGAGTAAAAGCAGGAAAGGGACTTGCTTTAGCTGTCTTTTGGTAAAATAAAAAATATGTGTCAATAATGATTTCATATTATTTCCTGCCTCCTTTTTGAAAATGAAAACGACGAGAATAACCAAACCATGCAAAAATAAAGAAGAATGCCATATAAAAGGCAGCCGGAACAAAGGGGACGAAAGTGCACGGCGCATCGGTTATCCAAATACCCAACAATTGCTGCATGTATGTGGTTGGAAGACAGGCACTAAGGGTACGGAGTGAATCTGGAAAAAAAGCAGCCGGAATAAAGCAACCAGATAGAAACAGCAGGAGCAGGGAAAGAACAAATAGCAGTAATATCCCGGTAGAGGCATTTGGGGTAAGTCGATAAATACATACAACAAAAATACTGATGAAAATAAGTAAAAATAAAAGAACAAATATCCTTGAAATTGAAAACGCAGGAAAACCCAGGTCATTTGGTAGAAGGAACCCGTCAACCATATAAAATAGAAACAAAACCAAAACAGTAATAAAAAGGTATGACAAAAAAGTAACAAACCATTGTACAAGAATAACCAGTGCATTTGGTATCTGCATACTTTTTAATTTCTGACAGAAAGAAAGCGGTTCTGCGGATAAATGAAAACTGCAGGCTGCTCCAAATAAAAGAAGAAAGAGTAATGCAGCAGAACATACATAGTAGGCAGTAACAGAGAGTTTTCCCGTAGCAGAGGTGCTTTTCCTTTGAAAAATCTGGTCACGAGCAAGTGCATAGCTTAGATTTGTACGGTTAATAGAATCATAACTGGCTTGCAGATATTCGGTTAAATTGTTTGCGATATATAAATCGGTAATGGTATAAATTCCAGCCTGCGCAGAACTTAGTAATTGTCCGCCGGCACTGGTTAATTCTTGCAATAGAAGCGTAGATAGAGCAGAGGTATCTGCAAATATTACCTGAACAGGTTTGTTCGTTCCGTCTATGATGCTTTCCACCATATTTGTAGGAAGCAGCATAACAGCGGCAGCTTTTCCGGTATGTAAATCCTGATAGGCTTTTTCTTCATCAGCAAACTGGAAAGTAAACATACTTTTGGTAGATTGCATCTGACTAATAAAATTTACCGCAAGTCGGGAGGCGTCACTGGTGTCGGCAGTAACCAAATCTATCTGAACAGTAGTTGGAACATCAGATGGATAGAGAAGTTTGATACCACAAAAAGCAACCGTACTGATAAAGAGAGTCAGTACGATTGCTCCTATTAAGAATTTCGGAAGTGCATGAAACAACTTCTTTAATTCCATTCCTATGAAAGAAAAGTAAAATGAAATCTGCTTCATATGATTGCCTTTCCAATAGGGGAATAAATTATTGCAGGAATGAACCGATAGGAGAAGACATAAGGTTTCCAATGACTTCCTGTCCTAAATCCTGACAATCGGTTTCATCCATTTCGAAGATAGGACGTAAAGTGCCATCTGGAATGGTAACTTCACCATCCAGTGCCTGTATGGAATAATCGCCGGATAAGGTAAGGGACATGTTGTCGCTTGGTATAGCCAGAGATGCGTCGGATACATCAGCAGTAAAGTAACCATCCGCTACGTTGCTAAAGGCACCACTCATGTTTATGGTAAATACACTTTCTGTATCATCAGAGATATTGGAATCTAAAGTAAAAGTACCATCGGCGGTATTTAAAAGACAGGTAAGAGTTCCCCCGACTGTTTCATCATAAGAGTTATTTTTTAAGGTAAAACCATAAAGGTGTCTGAACTCGTTATCTTCATTGGTTACGGTAGAAGAACAGGTAATTGCAAAGGATTCCTCTGTTGTGGTATCCGTTAAATTAATTGTGGAATTGATTTCATCATTTGCATGAGCAACACCGGTCCAATCAATTGTAGCATCTAAATTCATGGATTCAGTATCTACTGTAAAATCATCATTATATGTAAAACGTACCATCTTACCATCTGCAACATAGATCGTGCAAATAAAGTTCTCTGGGAAAGTAATGGTACCAAGCTGGCTTTCTAACTCAGCGAAGGAATCCTTGAGATTATCATTTTCAAGTAAGGTATTTGCATTATCTAAAAAGGTACGTACATTTTCGCCAGGAATTGTTACGAGATATCCAACTGCAGTAACCTTTTTCTGGTTAATGGAAATATCGGCACTATCGGTCTTTTCAACAGTCATTGCTTTCAAAAGGGCAGCATTATCTTCTGCATAGTTCGTAGAATAAGCAGTCCAAAAGTCAGCTTGCTGTTTTAAGGTTTCAAAATAATTTTGATTGACTTCTTCTGTAAGTTCTTCAGTGCCTGCAATAGAACGCATATAAGAGTTATTAAAATCTTCTGCAAGGGTCATTGTATCAAAGGATAAACTTCCATCATAATAATCTGGAGCAGCGATTCCAAATGTGGTTCCATCTGCAAAGCAATTAAGCGTAACTAATGGAGTTCCGCCGCAAATAAAATCTATGTCGGAAGAAGCTTTTTGGTTTTGTATGTCTGTTGCAGTCTCAACAGAAAGAGAAGGGGCAAGAGCAAGAATGGGTTCCAGGTCAGCGGACATGTCGCTTTGAATATCATCAAGATTAAGATGAAAGGCTGACTGGTATGCACCATTGGCTGTATTTTCAGTGAGTTTGTCTAATTGTAAATACTCAGAAGCGGTTTTATCAGAATCGCTCAGGGTAGCAACGACTGCTTTGGTAACCTTTGCAGTTGGATTGCTCAATAGAATAAAAGCAAAAGCTCCGATAGCGCATGCAATGAAAACGACAATAGCGACTATAATGCCGATAATGAGTCCAAGTGGACTTTTTTTCTTCGGAGCAGGTGATATCTCTCCAGAAAAAGTATTTGTTGAAGTTTCAGAATTAACTTCATTAAAATTTGTGTTGTTATCCATGTTTATTATTCTCCTCATAAAATGTTTGTACCGTCAGAAGCGGCATTAGAAAGTGTCTGCAACAAGTTGTTGCCTCGGGTATCTGCAGGTATTGTATGTAGGTTCCCGTTACGCAAAACATATAAAACGTTACATAAATCCAGTTCGGATTCTTCATGGGTAGTAAACAGTATGGTACCACCTGTCTTCAAATAGGAAGAAAGGTACTCGTGTATTTCTTTTTTACAAATCAAATCGAGTGCAGCACTTGGCTCATCCAAAATTAACATCGCAGGGTGGTTCACAAGTGCAAGAGCAATACTTACCCTTTTTTTCATACCACCGGATAATTTATAAACCGGCATATGCAGAAAAGAGTTAATTTGTAATTGTGGTAAGATACCGGACTTCAAATCCTGTGAAAAAGAAAAAGGACTTCCGGCATACCATAGCGACAAATTGTCTTTGACAGTAAGCTCTGGAATCAAGGGATTCTCCTGAGGAACATAGCCAATGGACTGATTGATTAATTTGGGATGTTTGATAACATCCTGATTCTGAATAAAATAAGAACCGGAGGATGGAATTAAAATACCTGATAAAATGGATAATAAAGTAGATTTACCACAGCCATTGGCACCTACAATACCGACACAGGTTCCCTGCTTTACCTGAAGTGACAAGTCTGCAAGGATTGTTTTTTTTCCATAAGAAAAGCATAAGTTATTAATAGATATCATATTGATAATTTCTCCCATAAAGAGTATTTTAACAAAATAAGCGATAATTGACAATGCTAGTGTGAAGAATATACTGGACAAATAAAAAAAAGTAGTTTATTCTGATTTATGTCTTCTTTTATTGTAGGACTAAGGAGAGAAGGCAGTTTCTGGATTATATGCGCTTTGATTTCAATTCCGCTTGCGTTTATGGGAGGTTGGTTATTATTGTGATGGATGAAAAAGGATATATTCAGATTTATACAGGCGATGGGAAAGGGAAGACAACTGCAGCAATCGGACAAAGCATTCGTGCAGCAGGAAGCGGAATTCCAGTGCTTTTTGTGCAATTTCTAAAAGATGGAACATCAAGTGAAATGAATATACTGAAGAATTTACCAAATATACAGGTTGATTATGCTACGGAGAATTTTGGATTTTATAAAACGATGACAGACGAAACGAAGCAGAAAGCCCAAACGGCATATACAAGGCTACTCCTACGAAATATCCAGTTAGTAATGCAGGCCGAAAAGCGAATGCTGCTTGTATTGGATGAAATAATGGCAGCGTACCAGTTTGGATTTATTGAGAAAGAACCATTTTTAGAATTTCTAAGTAAGAAACCGGAACAACTGGAAATTGTGATGACTGGAAGAAATCCCCCAAAAGAATTATTGGATATTGCGGATTATATAACTGTGATGCAAAAAGAGAAACATCCTTTTGATAAGGGAATAAAGGCAAGAGAAGGAATTGAATTTTAATTCCTTCTCTTATTTGTTTGTTTCTAAATTAACAATCTGTAGTTTTCCATTTCTATTCGTAATATAGCAGGTAAAGGAGAGGGGATAATCTTTTTTGGTGCTTCCCTGTGTAACGATATAATGGAAGGATACTACACAGGAGTATTCACTTTCCGAATATTGAACAAAATCAGAGGTGGTGACCTGATCAAAGCTGTCCGCAGTTTTTGTAATACCCCAGTCATTGTCATATGTACGAATTGCTTTGCTGAAGTCGGTATCTGGATAAAGATAGGTCAGCAAGATATCGCGGGGAGCATATTTAATCGTAGCAAATACAGCATAGGCTTTGGCGGTGTTTTCTGCAATGGTGGTTAAATCCTGTTGCATGGTTTCTGATGGAACAAGGGAAGCTGTGCCTATGGTATGGTCGTCATTCCAGACCAGCGCACATTCATTTCCAGAACTATCACATGCACGTATGGAAGAAGTCAGCAGGTAGTCGGGCATGAGATAGGTGGTCTTATAATAAGGACCGGTTTCTATCTGTTCAAAAACGGATGCAACTGTTTCCTGCTCGGTCTGGTAGGCAGTATCAATTGGATTATCATTAAAATACAACGAAGTACCAGGTCCCGCAATGAGTGTATATTCGGATAGGGAATATTGTTCAAGAGAACGGATTTCATAGAGTGGGAAACCATATTTGCTTTCCATACCTGTTTTCGCAACGACTAATTCTGCAAATTTCTGTTCACTGTTATTGATGGTATATGTAATGGTGTCCTCATTATTTTCTACTTTGCTTTCGTAATAATACAAATCCTCTTTACCGACTACTTTATTCAGATAATTGTGAAAAATCATATCGTCCTGAAGAGCTTCCGGCAAAGCAGAACAATACTTTTTAATCATAGTGGTATCTGCACTTTGATAGGCAGCCAGTATTTCATCTCCCAGCATAGAAGGAAGAGCCTGCTGGTAGTCATCCAGATAATGCCATAAGCGAAAGAAAGAACAAACAATCATAGTTAATACAATTGCTATAAAAATAAGAAGATTACGTAGAAAATGCGATTTATATCTTCTTTTCCGTTTTCTGATGCTTTTCTTCTGGAAAGAATCCTGAGGCATGATGTGTGTTCCTTTCTTTGTGTATATTCGTTTACCTTTATCCAGCTGGGTGAACTAGAAATGCGGTAGGTATTTTTCGGGGTCCAATGAGATTGGAGCGATTATTTAGTACTTCATTATTCCAGATCATCATAGAGGATGAACCACCGTCAAGGTTACCGGCATTGACGGCACCATATTCCAGCATGACATCAGCAACATCCTTAAAAGAGGCACCTAGACTTTGTGCCTGGCGTCCATCAATAACCAATAGGAGAACAGCACCATCGGAGCGCTGGCCGATAGCAGTACGAGGGTTTAATCCACCACCAGAGCCTGTGATTGGAACACGCTCGCCATTGATAACCAAGGCAGGACCAAAGGAAACACCCTCCTGCATACCACTGGCGATTGCCTGTGCGGCAGACATATTTCCAACGATTAATTTATGATTGGAGTCAAATCCGATGACAACCGAGGTGGATTCCGGAGTAGAATTACAGGTAATCACACCATTTTGAATAACCACGCCAAGGGGCATGCCACCTTTTCCAACACCATTCACATCTTCAAAAGCACCTCCATTGATGCCTGCTTCCGCACCATTGGTAGACACCATATCGGTAAGCAGCATACCAGAAGCACTTTCATTGAAGTTTGGAACGGTTGCCACATAAAGCCTGGAGGGGTCATTTACAATCATCATTTTTCCGATAAAGGTAGACCCCTTGACATCTTCAACCGTAATCTCTGCCAGAGTCTCTGAGTTTTCAGCAGAAGGTAACGTAACAGCCGAAACGTCGGTAATGACATTACTTTCCTTTGCCGTATTTGCAGCTAAGATTTCATTTATTTTATCTTCCGAAAAGTAAATACGTGCAAGGAACTTTGCAGCACTTGTTTCCATAACGGTACTTACAAATAAATCACGTGCAGCAACAGAAGGACCGAGACATACAATCGTGGTAGAACCAAAAAATAGAACCAATATTAAAAAAAGGCAGGTAAATAGAGTAATCACAATATGCAGCCCGGTATGTCTTTTGCGTCGTAGGTGTTTGGGGTGCAGGGAATGCTTTTGCTTCTTACCTCTATGAATATTTTTATGAGAAGATACAATTGCAGTATTACGTTCCATAGAAGGCTCCTTTCCCTGTTGATATGATTCTGATACTTGAGTGATATCACTTATACTGTCTACGTAACAGTATAAGGTAACTGTGAAAAAAAAGAAAGAAATAATCATCTGACTAGATGGATAATGGAACCAAAAAAATAGACAGATGGTAATAAATGTGCTAATATAAGCACATAATTAGAAAAAACGGAGGTGAAAGGATGTTTACAATTTCTTGCAAATAATGGCAGATATAAGAATATGCAGGAATTGTATTCATTTTTCACAACTTTATGGAAGAAAGACATGGAAAGAACGTACCCCAAAGGGGTGCTTTTTCAGGTTTTTGAGATGAGCTGTTAGAATGAAGAGACATTCTTGCAGCTCATTTTGTGTATAAAGGAAGCACAGAGAACAGGAGGAAGCAATGTCTTTGATAAATGTTATAAACGTAACATTCGGGTATGAAGAGAGTTATGAGGATGTGTTTGAAAATGTAAGCTTTCAGATAGATACCGATTGGAAATTAGGATTTATAGGTAGAAACGGAAGAGGAAAAACGACGTTTTTGAATTTATTATTAGGGAAGTATGAGTATAAAGGAAAAATATCAGCCAGCGTTTCATTTGAATATTTCCCCTATGTGGTAGAGGATAAAGGACAATTAACCAAGAAGGTTATAGAGCATATTTATGCCGGATATGAGGAATGGAAGATTGTGAAAGAATTGTCACTTTTGCAGGTGAAAGAGGAAGTGCTTTACCGACCGTTTCATACACTTTCCCAGGGAGAACAAACCAAAGTATTGCTGGCAGCTTTATTTCTAAAAGAAAATCAATTCTTGCTGATTGATGAACCGACAAATCATCTGGATAAGGAAGCAAGAAAGGTGGTCGGTGCCTATTTGAACTCCAAAAAGGGTTTTATTTTAGTATCCCATGACAGGGCTTTTATGGACGATTGTGTGGATCATATTTTATCGATTAATAAGCAGAATATTGAGATACAAAAAGGAAATTTTTCTTCATGGTATGCAAACAAGGAGAGACAGGACGAATTTGAACGTGAGCAGAACAGCAAGCTGTCTAAGGATATAAAAAGATTGGAAGCAGCAGCCAAACGTAGTGAAAAATGGTCAGATACGGCGGAAAAGCGGAAGATAGGATTTGATCCGACTCGTGTCGAAAAGAGCATAAGCCGCAGACCAAAGGAGGGCGCAAAGGCAAAGAAAGCAATGAAGCGGGCAAAGGCTTTTGAGCAACGCCAGAATGATGCAATTAACGAGAAAAAAGGATTGCTCCAAAATATAGAAAGCCAGGATTGTTTAGAATTAAGACCTTTGAAATATCATACGGATATTCTGTTGGAATTAAAGGAGGTTTCCATTTTCTATGATAAGAAAGAAATTTGTGATAATATAAATTTCAGAATAGCGCAGGGAGAACAGGTGCTTTTGGCTGGAAGAAATGGATGCGGAAAATCCAGTATTCTGAAATTGATTTGTGGTGAAAAACTCTGTGGTGAGAGGATTTCCTATACAGGTGAGGTACGAATCGGAAGTCAGCTAAAAATATCGTATATGTCACAGGATACCTCGAAATTACATGGGACGCTGGAAGCATATGCAGCAGCTTATGGCGTTGAAATTACTTTATTAAAAACGCTTTTACGCAAACTGGATTTTGAAAGAAGTCAATTTGACAAAGAGATATCCTCCTATAGTGAGGGGCAGAAGAAAAAGGTACTGATTGCCAGAAGTCTATGTGAAAGAGCACATTTGTATGTATGGGACGAACCACTTAATTACATTGACGTGATATCCCGTATGCAGATAGAAAATCTGTTATTGCAATACAGGCCAACTTTACTATTTGTAGAGCATGACACTGCTTTTGCAGAAAAGATAGCAGGAAAAGAAATAAGAATGTAGCAAAAATGAGAAGAAAAATGCGCCGCATTAACCTGTTTAATGCAGCGCCAGACCGGAGCAACGGTCACATTCACAGAGGAACAGGCAAACTATGTTACTGTATTCAAAATAGCATCCACTGATTTTACTGCAAAGAAAAAAGTTTTTCCTATTATCAATTTATTTGTCTGTCATCCAGATACGCATTTGTGATAATCCACGGTTACCCCAGGTATAGTAAGGGATTGCGGTTAATGTATAGGGAACTTCTTCTGGTCTCTTATCTATAGAATAGAGAGCTTCTGTCTGCTGCATTTTCCAGCCTGAAACGGTTAAAGTAGTGGTGCCACACAGTAAATCTTCTGCATAAGGGTTTATCGTAATTTGACCGTTTTCTGTTAAAGAGAGTGAGAGGATATCATTATCATTGTCGACACCTTCAAAGCAGTATACAAGAGGCCCACGCTGTAGAGCAACACAGCCTGTATTTTCCGCTACTTTCGTTGAAGTATAAATATGATGCACGGAAGTATCTAAAGACAATACGATTTTGTCACCAGCCTGTACACATGGTAAATAGGCGTATCCTTTTCTTATTTCATAGTCTGTCGTTTTATTATTTACCAGAATAGAATGCTGTGTACTCCAGTTCGGAATACGAAGGGCAAGTGCTTTGCTGCCTTTCTTTACCGTATAGGTTATGGTAAATGCATAAGGATAATTGGTTTCACAAAGCAGTTCCAGTCCATTTTCAAAGTGAATGGTACCTTCTGCGAACAGATGACAAAATGCGGTGGTATCGTTTTCACCATAAGCGTAGGTTCCAAAGGAGGAAATCGTTCTTGCAACATTCGGAGGACAGCAGGCACAGGCATACCAGCCTGGACGTTCCGGTAAATCGTGTTTATGTGTAGCGGCAATACCAGAGATACCCGGAAGTATTTCCAATGGATTCACATAGAAGAAACGTTTTCCATCTAATTGCATACCGGCAAGTACCGTATTGTAAAAAGCACGTTCCATAATATCAGCATATTCCCCATTGGTATCCAGTTCGAGCATTCTAGAAGCAAAAAACATGAGCCCGATAGAAGCACAGGTTTCGGCATAGGCAGTATCATTAGGCAAATCATAATCCACAGTAAAGGCTTCCCCCAAAACAGTGGAACCAATACCGCCGGTTACGTACATTCTGCGTTGTGTAATACTTTCCCAAAGCTTACGGCAGGCGGTCTGTAATTCTACGTCCTCTATTTCAGAAGCCAGATCAGCCATGGCAGTATAGAGATAGACGGCGCGCACACTATGTCCGGTAGCATCAGTCTGCTCACGTACCGGTTTACCTGCCTGCATATAGTCATGGTCGTAAGGGTCGTTTCCCCATACGGTCCAGTCACGCAGCTTGGCTTCCTCTTCATAAAAATGAGGATTTACACCGCGTACATCGAGAAAATGCTTTGCCAAATCCAGACAATGCTGGTTTTTAGTCGTACGATACATTTTTAGAAGGGCTAATTCCACTTCCGGGTGTCCAGGATAACCTTCATTTTTTTCAGTTATAAAATGCGTATAGATATGTTCCGCATTGCGCAGCATAACATTTAATAAAACATCTTTACCAGTTGCATCAAAGTAAGCAACTGCAGCTTCCATCATATGACCGGAGCAATAGAGTTCATGACCTTCCATAAGATTCTTCCAGCGTTTATCACGATCCTTAATTGTGAAATAAGTATTGAGATATCCATCGGAATCCTGTGCAGCAGCTATGATGTCGATTAAGGCATCTGCCTTTGCTTCTAATTTTTTATCTGCGTAAACGGTAAGGGAAAAAGCAACAGCTTCTAACCATTTTGCCGCATCGCTGTCCTGAAAGACCATTCCATAAAATCCATCACCGATATCCTCACCACGAAGTGCTTTTCCGGCATTGACAAAGTTTGCAATAACGTGGCTTTTTTCCACACCCTCGACATTGTCACAAAGTACTTCATACTGATAAGGAATAACGACATCCTTAATTAAATTTTGGTAGTGATTGATAAAACCGGTTCCGCTCTGATAAGCAGAAGCAGGAATTTGTTTTTGATTTTTCATACGAGATACCATACCTTTCTGTTGTGTATTGAATTACCAGTTTGTTTGAAAATATATTTGACTTGGTTCTTATATATGTAATATAATCCTAATAAACAAAGAAAAAAATGGATATATAACGGATTTATATGGAGAATTATCTTATGAACGAAATTGTGTTATATACAAATGAACTACCAATCGTATACTATGCAGACAAATGTATTGCAACATCACCCTTTATACATACAGACCGTATTGCGGACTTTCATGTGCTGATTTATGTGATAAGGGGGCAAATAACCGTAACAGAAGAGGCAAATGGGGTAGAAACAAACTATGAAATAAATGCGGATGAGCTACTTTTTTTAAAACAGGGAACGCATCATTATGGAAAAAAGAAAATTTTACCAGGAACAGAGTGGTATTTTATTCATTTTCATACGGCATGTAACTGGAAGGATAATGAAGAAAAGGAAAAGTATAAGAGCTATATACCAGAGCTGGATATGGAGTATCCAATAGGGGTGGAAGAAAGGATGCATTACAAAATAGCAGTGCCGAAAAAAATAACATTTATTGACCAGACGATTCGCCGGCAGTTACAGGAATTTGTCACATATTTTCATTCCTCGGAAATTTATCGCAGATGGGATTTGAATGCTCACTTATTTCAGCTTTTGAGCAACTGTGCATTTTATAAACAGGGAATACAGACAAAGCCATGCTCACTTTCAGATAAAATAGCACAATATTTGCAGCAACATATGGACCTGCCTTATAAAGCGGAAGAACTGGAAAAAGAATTTTACTTGAGCTATAAACATATGGCGGCTGTATTTCGGAAGGAGAAACAAACGACCATGCAGCAGTACCACACGAATCTGCGTATGCAGGAAGCATGTAGAAAACTGCGCTCCACCACATTTCCCATAGGAGAAATCGGTATGCAGCTTGGATATAAAGATATGCTGTATTTTAGCCGCTGCTTTCATCAGGCAATTGGAATGAGTCCCAGTGAATATCGAAAGAGGATTCCAATGTTGTAGACATATGAGAAAAAGGAAGGTAAAATAAAAAATAAAAAGGAAGGAGCCATGCAGATGAATATCTTGAAAAAGCTTTTAAAGGGAATTATAGGTTTAATTGCAGGGCTTATTTTATTGCTTTTTCTTTTGGTTGCATTATGTGCGGCATTTCCAGATTTAAGTGATGGAATTGCAAATCTACTGTATAGCCCTTCCAGCTTGATACAGCGTCTGATACCGGATAAGACAGATGATGCAGAAGCAGAGGGTTCTCCAATAGAGAGTGCAACAACAAGTGCAAACAGTATTGCGCAAACACAGCATGCGAGTCCGGAAGAATTGCTGGAAGATGGAATCAGTAAAGTACCGGAAGAATTATATGTACCACCAGAGAAAAATGAATTATCTATTCCAGAAGAGGTAGCAGATAAAACAGGCTATGAACCGATTCGTCAGGAAAAACAGGAAGTAGATGATACAAAGGGCGAAGAACTTGCCAGTACCTTAGGCTATGGGGAAACCGGCGAAGGACTGGAATTTGATGCGAGATTTTATCCCTATTATGATATGTTAGATGATGATTTAAAGGGTCTTTACCGACAAATTTATGCCAACATGAAGGCATTAAACGGTTCCTTTACACCAATTGTACAGGTGCAGGAAAACAGACTGAAAAATGCATTTACAGCAGTATTTTGCGACCATCCGGAATTATTTTGGGTGGATACGGCATACAGCTGTAAATTCCGCTCAGATGGAACCTGTGTGGAAATTGATTTGCAGTTTAACAGTACCTCGGATAATTTAGATGCAAACAAAAGTATGTTTGAAACCAGAGCAAATGAAATCGCAAATGCAGCTTCCGGAGCAGGAACGGATTATGAAAAGGAAGTAGCAGTACACGACGCGCTAATCAGCCAGATAAACTATAATCTGAGCGCACCGCTAAATCAAAGTGCATATAGTGCGTTGGTGAACGGACAAACAGTTTGCGCCGGCTATGCCAGAGCATTTCAGTATGTGATGCAGCAATTACAGGTGCCGTGTTACTATTGCATGGGATATGCAGGAGAGAGTCATGCATGGAATATCATCGAACTGGACGGCGAATATTATAATGTAGACAGTACATGGGATGATACGGAGCCAAATACGTATGATTACTTTAATAAATCAGATGCTGATTTTAATGGGAATCACATGCGTCAGGATTTATCCGTTTATTTACCACCTTGCAATGGACAGAAATACTGTAATTTAGAGGCGTCACCAACACAGGGTACATCGGAGATTCCAGTACCTCAGCAGGATAATGGAGCAGCCAGTATGCTAATGACAGATGAAAAT
>JAQUYA010000027.1:25758-32241 GCA_028692055.1 Lachnospiraceae bacterium
AGCTATCAATTTCAAAATGTAATCAGCGGACAGGATTTATATTCTCAGATTTTCAATGATTACAGCAATGGCAATTATAAAACCGCTTTTGTAAACGATGCATTGAGTCAGCTTGGAGCCAGACAATTCCATGTGAATATTAAAATCGAAGAATTGGCAGAGGGGTATTACCTGATGATTCATAATGTTACCCTGCAATAGGTCCAGTAGATTAAAAAAGGATTGACTTTTTTAATTTATGCCAATATAATAAAGGTACTTTAATAAGTACATTAAAAAAGGCGGATCAATATGGGTAATATGATTAAGGAAAAAAACTTAAAGTTGTTACGATATATCTTAAGACAGCGTAGGATGGCAACGAAATCAGAGCTTTCTGCGGCATCAGGGCTTAGTGTAGTGACTGTACAATCCTTACTTCATACATTATTAGAATCAAATGAAGTGATAGAAGGAGAAATGATACACCCGGAATTAGGAAGACCCGCGTTGTCGTATTGTTTTAACGAGCAGGTACGGTTAATACTGGTGGTTTGTGTTTTTGAAAAAAATGGAATAGATACTGCAGATTATCTGGTATGTGATCTATATGGAAAGATACTAAAGAGAGTAGAATACCGGATGGCTGAAATAAAGATAGAGGATTTTCAGTCCAGAGTGCAGATGTTTATCGAGAAATATCCGAATATAGCCATGATTGGATTTGAGCTGCCGGTTGCGGAAAGAGATGGCGTAATCGTAGCCGGAGATAATCCGAAGCTGATGCATCTGGAATTTTGCAGACTAATGGAGGAGGCGGTGGGAATTCCGACGTTTCTTGAAAATGATGTGAATGTAGCGACATATGGATACTGTGTACGCACCGGCAGAGAGGATACCTTAGGTACTGTGGGCATCTATCTGCCTTCCAAATATCCGCCGGGTGCCGGTTATTATAGAAAAGGGCAAATAGAAAAAGGGGCACATGGATTTGCCGGAGAGATAAAAGACTTGCCAATCGGAGTGAATTGGGACACCTTTTCTTTTCAGGAGAGTCAGGTTAGGAAAGCGGTTGTTGATATCAGTCAGATTATGGTGTGTGTAGAGGACCCGGAGAATATAGTTATTTTCAGCGAACTGTTAAAACAGGATTTTGCAGCAGAGCTGGAATGCAGCATTAGGGCTATTGATGGTATAAAACCACATATAGAAATAGTAAAACAATTAGAAATGGATGTGGAAGCAGGCATGATTGCGCTTGGACTTCATCATATCCTATAGGAGGACATAAAATGGTTTCGATATTACTTGCAATTATCTATATTTCATTTATTAGCTTGGGACTGCCGGATTCCCTGCTGGGGTCAGCCTGGCCTTCCATGTATCAGCAATTAGGAGTTCCGGTATCTTATGCAGGCGTGGTTTCTATGATTATTGCAGGAGGAACCATTCTATCCAGCCTGTTCAGTGATAAATTAATCCATAGAATAGGCACAGGTATGGTGACGGCAATCAGTGTAGGCATGACTGCAGTTGCATTGTTTGGATTTTCTGTTTCAAATTCTTTTCTCATGTTATGTCTGTGGGGAATTCCATATGGTTTGGGAGCCGGTTCAGTAGATGCAGCTTTAAATAACTATGTGGCGCTTCATTATAAGGCAAAGCATATGAGCTGGCTGCATTGTTTCTGGGGAGTAGGTGCTACAATGGGTCCTTATATTATGGGAGCCTGTTTAACTGGAGGATTGACCTGGAATAGTGGATATCGAAGTATTTCTATCATTCAAATTGTCTTAACAGCAGTCTTAGTCGTATCGTTACCACTTTGGAAGCAGAAACAGGATGCAGATGTAACAGGTATAAATGAATTCGGTAAAGGTGAAGTGCCTGCAAAGAGCATTGGATTAAAAGAAGCAGTACAATTACCTGGAGCAAAAGCGGTTCTGGTTGCATTCTTTTGTTATTGTGCATTAGAGTCTACCACCGGTCTTTGGGGTGCGAGCTACATGGTTGCTTATCGCGGTATGTCAACAGAGGCAGCGGCAAAATGGGCATCGCTATTTTATCTTGGCATTACAGCAGGGCGGTTTATCAGTGGTTTTATTACAATGAGAATGACGAGTAAACAATTGATACGTCTGGGCCAGGGTATTATTATTTTGGGAGTTCTGCTTCTGATACTTCCTTTTGGAAATATGATAATGTGTGCGGGCTTTATCCTGATAGGAATGGGATGCGCACCTATTTATCCATGCCTGCTGCATGAAACACCACATCATTTTGGCGCAGCAGTGTCACAGTCAATTATGGGGATTCAGATGGCATGTGCTTATATAGGAACAACACTTATGCCCCCTTTATTCGGTATAATTGCATCCCAGATAAGTATTTCTGTTTATCCATTTTATCTGGTTCTCTTTGCCTTGCTTATGATAGTGATGGTAGAAAAACTGAATAAAATAAAAAAAGTAAAATAGACGGAGGAGTTAAGAATGCTTGCAGATTATCACATGCATACAAGCTTTAGCGATGATTCGGTATACCCGATGGAAGATGCGGTAAAAAGAGCAATTCATCTGGGAATTGATGAGATATGTTTTACTGAGCATATTGATTATGGGGTGAAGACAGATTCGAATTGTGATTGTGAGGCTTATCAGAAAGAATTTTTACGTTGTAAGGAAAAGTACCGGAATCAGATACAGATGAAGTTTGGAATGGAGTTCGGGATGCAGACAGCAACAATTCCGGAATTTCAGGCAACGTTTAACAAATATCCATTTGATTTTATTATTTTATCCTGTCATCAGGTGGATAATCAGGAATTTTATAATCAACAATTTCAAACAGGAAGAAGCCAGAGAGAATATAACAGACGTTATTATGAAGAGATATTAAAGGTAATAAAAAAATATGATGATTATAGTGTTCTGGGGCATCTGGATATGATAATTCGTTATGATAAACTGGGTAAATATCCGTATGTGGAGGTAATGGATATTATAGAAGAAATCCTAAAGCATGTGATTGCGGCTGGAAAAGGAATTGAGGTAAATACGTCCTGTTATCGGTATGGACTTAGTGATTTGACCCCATCGCGGGAAATATTACGCCTTTATAAGGAATTAGGTGGAGAAATTCTTACCATTGGTTCGGATTCCCATGCGGAAAAACATGTGGGTGTGAAACTGAAGGAAACACAGGAAGAATTGAAGGGCATGGGATTTCAACATTTCTATACCTACAATCGTATGCAAATGAAAAAAGAAACATCAATAACGTAAAGCTTTTATACCAGAGGAAAATATAAGGTGAAGGAATTTTTGTGAAAATCGAGAATTCCTTCTTTTCGTAATTTACTTAATTCATTTGACATCGCACTTCGGTCTACGGATAAATAGTCTGCCAATTGCTGGCGGTTAAAGGGGATTTCAAAGGTACGGGCTTTTGCATGAGGGGTGGATTCTGTAAGAGTATGTGCGGTGTAGTTCAGGGACTCATTGGACAGGTAGGACAGGAGCTTCTCACGTGTGGTTTTTTGTGAGAGATGCTCCATTTTTTTTGTTAAAAACAGGTTCTTTTGTGCGAGTATGGTAATTAGATTTTGAATCAGTTGTGTATGAAAAGTGCAGGCAGAAGCACAGGTGGTTAACAGCTTGTGGATATCCATAAATAAGATTTCACATTCATTTGCAGCAACAACACTAACTTCCAGGGGGGCAGTGGATATGCAGGCATAGCTTTCTGCAAAAACAAAACCTGGCGGAATTTCTGCAACGATAGAACGATTTCCCCAGAAATCTTCCTTTACAATGTGCACTTGTCCGTTTAAAACCATTCCAATACCTCTTGCTGTTTCACCCATGTGGAAGATAAACGCTTCTTTCTGATAGGTCTCTTTATGGGCAGATAAACACTTCAACATAGAAGAAATATCTGCATCTTTGATATCCTGAAATAAAATTGAATTTTTTAATAATGAGATTTCATTTTCCATCGTAGTTGTATCCTCCAATTTACCTATTTGAATTATTTTAACAGAAATGTTGTAAAAACAACAGACATGATAAGAAAAAATAAATATAATGCAGTTACAGAACAAAAAACATTGTCAATTATTGATTTTAAGGCGTGCTGAAGCATGCAGATGGGAGTAATGAATGGTTCGAAGAATTATAGAGATTAATCAGGAACGTTGTAATGGCTGTGGTATTTGTGCTAAGGCATGTCATGAGGGTGCCATTGGTATGGTAGATGGAAAGGCGACACTGTTAAGAGATGATTATTGTGATGGACTGGGTGATTGCCTGCCAACCTGTCCGACTGGTGCAATTACCTTTGTTGAAAGAGAAGCACTGGAATATGATGAAGCAGCGGTAAAAGCAAAACAGGCAGCTTCCTCTTTGCCATGTGGCTGTCCGGGAACACAATCTAAGAAAATACACCATAATCCAATTCCAGAAGAAAAAATAGAAGAGAGCGTTGGAAATCCTTCCCAGCTGTCACAATGGCCGGTGCAGATAAAATTAGTGCCGGTAAATGCCCCTTATTTTGAAAATGCGAATTTATTGATAGCAGCAGATTGTACTGCCTATGCCTATGGAAATTTTCATAAAGAATTTATTCGAAACCGCATCACATTAATTGGATGTCCAAAACTGGATGAAGGAAATTATGCAGATAAATTAACACAGATTATTGCCCAAAATAATGTGAAGAGTGTTACGGTTGTGCGTATGGAGGTACCTTGCTGCGGAGGAATTGAGCAGGCGGCGAAGGCAGCACTTCAGGCAAGTGGAAAATTTATTCCATGGCAGGTAGTAACTATATCTACGGACGGAATGATTTTGGATAGATAATATTCTATGCTTATTGTATAACCAATGCTATAATTATAAAAGTGGGTATAAATCTGATAACAAGGGGAGTGGATTATGAACAATATACACAAGGTAAACAGGGGAGAACATCATATCCTGGTATGTGAAGATAATCTACTAAATTGTGAAATTATAGAAATGCTTTTAGCAGAAAAGCTTTTTATCGTCGATAAGGCACAAAATGGCGCGGAAGCGGTTAAAAGGTTTCAAGAATCTGCAATTGGATATTACGACTTGATTTTGATGGATATTTTAATGCCTGTTATGGATGGAATAACGGCAACGAAGCTAATCCGTGGATTAGAAAGGCAGGATGCTGCGCAGGTTGTGATTGTTGCAATGACAGCGAATGCATTTTCAGAGGATGTCCAAATGTCACTTAAGGCAGGAATGAATGCGCATCTTTCCAAGCCGATTGTGGTACAGACATTAATGGAAACGGTAGAAAAGTATTTAAAAAGGGGTTAAAAATAGGATGAAGAATTTAATGAAAATAGCGGAATCCATTCATATACTAGGTAGTTTTTGTGGAAAGAGAGATATTACGGAATTAACGCCGGAGGCACTTCAAAAAGCATATGGGATAAAAAAAGCTGATTTATTAATCTTGTTCGGAGGAAGTATTCCTTATGGGTGCGATGTAGCGGGTGCAGCGATGCTGGCAGGGATGGCATCCCGCCTCATGATTGTTGGTGGGGAGGGTCATACAACAGAAGCACTTCGTCAGAATATTCACAATGCATATCCCACAATACCTACAAAGGGAAAAATGGAAGCAGAAGTAATGAGTGCCTATATACAGATGAAATATGGAATTAAGGATTGTCTTCTGGAATGTGAATCTACCAATTGTGGAAATAATGTTACGAATGCATTGCAGGTATTAGAGGATAATCAAATTGCATACGAGCATATGATTATTATGCAGGATGCAACCATGCAGAATCGTATGGACGCAGGATTTCGAAAATTTCTGAAGAATAAATGTGTGCAGATAATCAATTTTGCATCTTATCAGGTAGAGGTGACAGTGGCAGATAACGAGTTGGTATATGCAGAAAAAGGAAATGAAATATGGGGTATGTGGGATATCAATCACTACATTACACTGCTCATGTGAGAAATCCCACGGTTATACGATGGGGCAGGAGGATATGGTCCCAAAGGAAAAGATTTTATTGCACATGTAGAGGTACCGGAGAAAGTTCTGGAGGCGTACCAATATTTGCGAGAGGAATACGGAGATTTTACGCGTGAGGCAAACCCATTATATGCCTCAAAGAAGGAAAAAAATGCGAAAAAAGAAAAGATTGAAGAGTAGATTATTCGACACGAGGCGGAATTTCGGCATATGCGGTTCGGATTACCAGACCGTTTTCTTCTAAGGAACGAAGGTTATCAGTCAGTACTTTTTGGCTGATACCCGGAAGTCCTTTTTTTAATTCTCCAAATAGTTTCAAAAAGGAAACTATATAGCAAATAAAGTAAATATGCAAATGAGAGAATTTCATAATTCATAGGCCTTGATTTTACTGATGTTTCAGAGCATATAAAAAACAACTCACCCCGATCCGATATATATTTTGTCAAATATTATCCACATCGAAAGGAGATAAGTTGCAAA
>JAQUYA010000119.1:0-3530 GCA_028692055.1 Lachnospiraceae bacterium
ATATTCTGTTCCGAAGCCCAGTAGCCATCAGATACATTATGGCGTGCCCAATATTTTGGAGCGATTACATATTGCTCCACATCGCTTGTAAAGGCTGGAAAATACGTAAAGGAAGAATTAGCCAGCAGGAGATATTTCGCATTTTTGATAATGGCATAATCTTTTGCAAGGTTAAAATTATATGCTTTCACGCCTGGAATCAGTTTCTCTGCTTCTTTTGTATCATTCGTAATAATCATAAATTCCATATTCGGATTTATTTTACGCATATTTGCCATGCCATCCAGCCAATATTTACGTCGTAGAAATAATTCTGGAGAATCCATATAATCGGTACATCTCAAGTGCAGTATACAGAGATTATCCCTGCTATACTCATAGCAGTCATATTCCGGTTTTACCTTTAACCACTGCTTAATTTCCTCTTTATATTTGATATAATAATCTTCTGCCTGCATATTGCCGGCAATCAGTACATTGTCTTCGATATTTAATAAATCCAAATCCGTGCCAGTCACATAAGCACCATGCTGCAAGTCATGGCTCGAATTCGGCAGAAACAGGCGGTCTTCCCGCTCCCAGTATTCTCTGGTGTAATCCTCTCTGACAGACGGAACACCAAACTCCAAATCCATAAAATACAAGCCACAATTGCTGTGAATATTATTTGCTAAAGTTTCACTGCCAAGGATGCTGTAATCATAGCCCCTTTCCTTTGCAATGCAGCGTGTTGTCACATAACAGAATAGCTGATTTCCCAATCCCTGTCCCTTTAATAACTCGGTTCCTAACATATTTATTCCTATCTGCGTGATTCGCCACGCGCCTTAGTTGTTCTTCTCACGCATAATTTTGCCATCCTGTACGCGATAGAGTACATCACATGTTTCAAGTGTATTCAGTCTATGAGCTATAATAATCAGGGTCTTTTTACCATGGAAGCTTTCGATTGCTTCCATAACTGCTTTTTCCGTTGCGTTATCGAGTGCTGAGGTTGCCTCATCGAACACCAGAATATCCGGATTATGATAAAGTGCTCTGGCAATTCCCAGACGTTGTCTTTCTCCACCGGAAATACGTACACCACGGTCACCGGTAGAGGTATCCAGACCTTCCGGCAACTGCTCTACAAAGTGTTTCATCTGTGCCTCTTCCAATACCTGCCAAATACGGTTATCATCAATCTCATCGGAAGGTACACCAAATGCAATGTTGTCACGAATAGAATCATCGGACAGATAAATGGTCTGTGGAATATATCCGATATTACTCAGCCACGATGGATAATTATCAAAGACATTTCTGTCCTTACACATAATCGCTCCCTCCTGCGGACGTAATAAACCGAGAATAATATCAATTACCGTTGATTTTCCGGCACCGGAAGGGCCTACTACTCCAACTGATTTTCCATATGGAATCATCATATTTGCATCATCTAATATCTTTTTATCTGTATTTGGATACGTATACGTAATATGTTCTAAACGAATGTCATCATTAATTACGACTGCTTCCGGATTCTGTGGCTTGTCCTCTACATATCTGCCCTCTGTCTTAAATTTCGTAAAGTCTACATGCTCATATACATAATCCAGAGATGGCTCAAAAAATGCAATATCTGTTAAGTACGTATTAATACGATTCATGCTGGGCATTAGTCGAATCGCAGCGATTCCAAATGCCGTAATCTGGGACAATAGGGAAGTCACATTCGTACCGGTTGCAATACAAATTGCAATGTAGCTAAGAACCCCTGCAATACAGGCGGTTTCAATGATTGTTCTCGGTACACTGTTTAATACAGAATATTTAATCGTTAAATCTGTTCCATACTTCGTATGTTTTTCATAAAAAGAAGCAAAGAAATGTTCCCTGTTCAACACCTTGACATCCTTGATACCATAAACAGATTTGGTTCTCCAACGTCCTGCAACGCTCTGTATTTCCTGGTTCTCTGAACCTATTTTATTCAGGATTGGTTTTAATATCTTTACAATAATCAGCGTCATTGCCAATAACATCAGCATCATCATCAGTGTCATCTTAATATCAATCACTAATAACAGGATAAATAGGCAGACCGCAACCACTACTTCTGTAGCCAGCTTAATCACGGATAATAACAGTTGAAAGACTTTTGGAATATCTCCATCTAAGATACGAAAGATCGTAGGAATATCGGCATTCAGATAAAATTCATACGGTCTGTTCAGATATTCCTCCAGCATATAGCTGCCCGCACGATGCTGATTCCCATTTACATACTTCGCCTGTACATATGCCAGAAAAAGAAGATATGCATTTTTAATAATAAATACCAGAATAACCGCTATCAATAACAGAATAATAAAATCATTCATATTATCAATATGAAAGGCATTGCAAATCAACTGTACATATTTATTCCGACTCATACGGTCAACATCTAAAATAGCGGTAACAAGTGGTAATATCATCGATACGCCCAACGTTTCCAGTAAACCACCAATCAAAATCAGTACACCCAGACCCGCTATTTTTGTCTGTTCCTTTTTATTCAAAATACAAGTCAACTTCTTAAATATATCAATACTCACAATTATATCTCCTTACGTTCTCAACTGAGCTTTGTATATATCATTCATGCAAGCATGATTCACATATTTTGTAAATTTACTTGGCTCTGAATAGTTTTCTCCATTTTACTAAATTATACCTTAAATAGCAAGCATACGGTCCGTGTAGATATCGCTGCAATCCCTTCCATTCAGCCATTTGGAAGGCGCAATGATTATTTTATCCGGGTTTGCATTCAGCCATGCCCCCCACCAGCTAAAGCTACTGTTTGCAATGATATGATGCTGGCATTTACTCATAAGCAGCATATCCAGATATCCGGTCGATTCATCATTACAGTCTACAAGGACAAAGTTCTCTTCCTGCATTTGTTCCTTTGCCCAGTCCATATCATTCGTAAATATATAATAGGTCGGGTTTTCTACCAATTCTGCCATTCTGCTGGTTGCTTTTCGGTAATAGGCGTCAGTACAGATATTTCCATAGACTTCCTGTACCTCACTATTCAGATAATCCCCTCTGCGAATATGAATGCTTACTGCATTCGTTGCCTCTATCTGACTCAGAAACTGCCGTGTCGCTTTTGGTATCTCACATTGGAACTGAAAGCTTTTTCGGAGCTCCGCTTCTATCTCTTTAAAATACTTTTCTGTTTGCCAGCAGCCTTCATAATAGGCGCTTTCCTGTTCTAATACTGCTTCATCAAAGTGAAACTGTTTTTCCATATAAGACTTTGTCTGACGTCCCAGTATTTTCCGACGCACACGCGCACCCGGATTCATATAAGCATCGGTCAGGTCAGTAAGTTCTTCTCTCGTACATCTTTCATAGGTAATCCCAAATGCAGTCTGCAATTGTTTCGGTCTGGTATTATCGGCTGCATATTCTGTAAAATCATCCATTTTCACAGTCTTCCCCTGCGACTGCAGCCGTCTGTAAAGGGCATACTGAAACATCTGGTTTCCAAGTCC
>JAQUYA010000119.1:3630-6600 GCA_028692055.1 Lachnospiraceae bacterium
AGCATAATAGTAGCAATCTCCAGATAACGCCAGGAAAACTGTATCATTCCAAGTATCTGACTAATACTTGGGTTTAACACTGCCAAAGAATCCCATGCACAATAGGCAGAAGAGAAAAACAGCGCCAGAATACCCAGTTCGAAACCTATCCTCGCTATCCGATAATCTTTATCTATCTGCATTTCCCAATCCTGCCTTTTGATACAGATATACAGAAACAGGAAGATTGCCAGCATCAATCCGATACCAACCGTCAGTGGCATCTCTCCCTTTGTTCCACCCCAGACGGAATCACCTGTCGCCGTATGAAAAATCCCAAACATCTGCGACAATGTAATTCCATACTTTTCGATAAATCCCATAGTGCCAGCCTGTGTCACCTTTATATCCATTTGCATGGATTCCAGAAGTGGATATACGAACCAAAGGTTTAAAAGCACTACGAGTACTGCACTTTTCAGCAATGCCAGAAAACGTTTGATTCGAAATGTTTTCCTCCACATAAGCAGAACAAAAATAGGAATAAAAAGAGCTAACATATAGCAGGTAAGTACATGGCTCTCTAGTATTCCACTCAGCCCCAGCACAATTGGAAGATAATCGAATATCGTTATTTTTTCCTGTTCTTCCTTCGTATACACTTTCCAGAATCCATAGACTACCAATGGCAGAAATGTCATCGCTGTGTACTCGCCAACATCTGCCCGGACATAGATATCAATCATACGATATGCCGATGCCGTATACAGAAAGGTAGCAAACATCCCAATCTTCCAGTCTTTACTCATTTTGGTAAAGCATTTATAACTAATCAGGCAAGTCACGCTGTTTAATAAAACAACGTAGATTTTATAACAAATCTGTAACGGAACAAACAGACAATATAGTAGTGCCGGTATGGATAAAAATAATTCTCCATAAAAAAGTGGATTCACATATCCATATCCATTTAGCATATTTTGCTGAATACGGTGTGGTATTTGCCCCTCCATAAAGGCTTCCGCCAATGCATGGATTCTTTCCAGATGAAAGGTAAGATCATGCCCATAATAAAGGAAGTCCGTAAAACATAACATACTTGTAAAAAGAACAATACCACTCAAAGCACAAATCTTTATTTTAGTTTCTTTTTCCAATTTCCAGATAGTCTGATGTGCAAACAATAAATAGCAGCCATCAAGGAGTGCAAAAATGGATAAAAATCCAAAAATTCTCACAATTCTCCAGCCTGTAAATTCCTCCAGAACCACATTCTGAATCGTCATTTTTCCCACACCATTATAAAGTACCTTTGCCTGTAAGTCGTCTACTGACTTTCCCCACCTTACCCATAGACGCGAGGTTCTTGTCCTCGCCCCATCATCTAAGGTAATCGTAGAAGTCGATAACGCACTACTGTTCTTATAGGAAAACAGAACCAGCTTTCCTGCCGAATCCTTGACGCTCCACGAAGGAGCCTCCAAATCACAGGCCGATTTATAATTTACGGTCACGCGATAGGCACCTGGGGTTACGGTATGTTCTCTGGAATGCAGTATTTCCTCATCTACTTTCCCTGTACTTTCTAACTCTGCAACCCCTCTGGTACCATCCTCATAATCCTTTACTTCTAATTTACTGCTTGATTCCCACTCATTCATTTCCATCGTTACTACAGTAGGTTCCTTGAAGCATGCACCTACAAGAACTACCAAAAATAACATTTCCAGTATTAAGATAAAAGAAAAGTGCTTCATACTCATTTTCTCCTCATAAAGTGTTTATTTCCGTTGTTTATGCATTTTATAGGGAATAACAAAAGTATCATTGATATCCATAACGACATTATAAAGCATGGTCGATTTCATAAAGATTTTCATTTTCTTATATTCATTTGGGTTTGCTGCTTCACAGGTAAAAGCTGCTTCAAAGTTATCCTGCTCTGCTTCTATGATTCGCTGTAATTCTTTACAGAATTTCTTTCGATTGCTATCTTTGCTGCGGCGAAATTGTGTATATAGAATGAGCAGACGTTTATACGTATAATAATTATGTGTATCTGCCATCGCCATTTCCCCTATACTCTTCAGATACTCCGTTTTCTCCATATAAGCAGGTATCTGATCCGTCAGGATTCTTGCCTGTAAACCCTGTGACATAATACTTCCCTCGCGTTCCAGCACATAATTATAAAAGGCTCTGTCCAGATACACACAACGCTTTATCTTGCTTAATAAAATCGTCGTGTATACAATATCCTCGTACCAGCGTCCTTTGGGGAACTCCTGTCCCTGCAGTAAATCCTTTCGGTATAATTTATTCCAGGCGGCATTCTGCAGCTGGTATTCATCCTGCTCTGCAATCAGACATTCTAGCGCTTCTCTACCCTCAAAAACAATTGCCTGCTTCGTAGATTCATCGATTGTTTGCTCCGGATATACCTGTCGATATCTGCAAATCGCAATATCTGCCTCCTGCTCCAGTATACTTCCCAGCATTTCCTCATACATCGTATCGTCAATCCAGTCATCTCCATCTACAAAAGCCACATAGGTCCCACGCGCAAGCTTTATTCCTGCATTTCGCGCATCCGATAACCCACCGTTTTTCTTATGCACCACTTCAACCCGTGCATCTTCACTGGCAAACACATCACACATCTTCCCACTGGAATCCGTAGCTCCATCATCGACTAATATAATCTGCAGCTTCTGATAGGTCTGATTCAGGATAGACCTTACACATCTCTCTAAATATGCCTCGATATTATAGACTGCTACAATGACTGTAATTAAGGCTTCTTTTTCCTTTGGAATTGTCCTTGGCATATAGTCTTCTATTTTCCTCAAATTTACCCCCTACGATGCTCGTTTATCATCCACTCCTGGAACATCAGTAAATACCAGATTTGGACTCTCCAGATTCCGTTTTCAATATAATCCGTCCATATTTTTTGAACCATGCCAGGATTCAGTACGCCTTGCTGTGCTA
>JAQUYA010000028.1:0-28896 GCA_028692055.1 Lachnospiraceae bacterium
TTACAATTATGAGCTATATCGGAACTGCCCATAAACATGGAATAAATGGTTATAAAGCAATTCGTGAAGCTCTATTGGGGAACCCAGATATCATTTTCAACTAAGTGGGTTCTGAACAGTTACAACTGTTTAAATAATGATATACAAAGTCTGGCTTTGTATATCATTATTGTTTGCAATTAGAAAGAAAGGGAGTCCGAATGAGTAGTAAATGGGATAATAACAAAAATCAAAAACGCACAGCACTTTTAGAAAATGCATTTGATTTATTCATCACAAAGGGAATTAATAAAACTTCTATTTCCGACATTGTAGAAAAAGCCGGTGTTGCGAAGGGAACCTTTTATCTTTATTTTAAGGATAAGGATGATATTCGAAATCGATTGATTTTACACAAAATTAATCATATTTTTTCAGAAGCAGAAAAGGCTTTAGCAAAAACCACTCTGACAGACTTTACAGAACGCATTATTTTTATAACCGGATTTATATTGGATTGTTTGCAGGAAGACACTTCTATTCTTGCTTTAACTGCTAAAAATCTGAATTGGGGGTCTTTCAAAAGAGTTGTAAAATCAGATAAGAACGATGAATTAAATCTGTATGACCTCTATGTTTCCCAGTTTGAGAATGGCAGACAAAAATACAAAAATACAGAAATTCTCGTATACATGATTATTGAATTTATCACCTCCACCTGCTACAGCTCCATACTCTATGGTGAACCCGCTTCCCTCACAGAGCTGAAGCCATATTTATACGACACCATAAGAGCCATGATGAAAACCCAGGAACTTTAAGTCATTGGAGAATGGGGCTGGCTGCACGGAGGGTTGTGGAACATTTCAAATGGCAGGGGCACCTTGTATGGTCTGTCCGCGTAACTTTCCATCATGCCAGAAAATTTAAGAGTGATAATAGAAAATATAGTATCTTTATATAAGACATACAAAACCGATGACTTATGCGGCATCGTGCCGCAAGTCATCTCGCTCGCACATCGTGTACGAGCGTTTTTGTCTTTGATATTTTCTATTATCACTCTAATATTTTCTATGCATGATTTCAAATGTTACGCGGACAGACCATACAAGGTGCCCCTGCTATTTGAAATGAGGTTCACATTTTTGAAGCAGCCATAAAATTCTCATCTACTAGATATAATACAATTAGGAACTAACAAAGTTATAGATGTAACTACCATAGGTTAATTATAGATATTTTTGAAAGTTTCATTGCATTATATAAGATATTGAAATACATTACATTTTATATTAGCTTATAATAATGGTATGTGCCTTATCAGTACTTATTGCGACTAGCACATCTGAATTTCATAGCTGCTTTAAAAGTATAGAACTCGTTTCAGCTCGCGTGGGAAGTTCCGTCAGTTTGCATCCTGTAACATTTGGAATTATGCGTAGAAAATATTAGAGTAGTAAAAGAAAATGTCAAAGACAAAAACGCTCATACACGAGGTGTGAGCGAGAGGGATTGCGACACGATGTCGCATAATCCCTCGATTTTGTACGTCTTAGATAAATGTAATACATTTTCTTTTACTACTCTTAGATTTTCTTGCATAATGGAAAGTTACAGGAAGCAAACTGACGGAACTTCCCACGCGAGCTGAAACGTTTCACCCCCCATTATTTTAAAAACGCAGTCACTATTCTAAGTGGCTGCGCATTCCTTTTAATATTTTCTTTTCCAATCGGGATACCTGTACCTGACTGATATGCAGAATTTCTGCGACCTGCATCTGTGTCTTATTTTCATAATAGCGTAATCGAATCAATTGTCGCTCCGCCTGTCCCAATTCCTGCATGAGCTGTTCTAAAAGCAGATGATTTACCAGTTCCTCATGTTCGTCCTTTTCCATAGGAAGCTTGTCCAATAGATAAATCTCCGTTCCTTCAGACTGATATACCCCTTTATAAATAGACTCCACTTCCACATTGGCTTCCATTGCCATCACGATGTCTTCTTCCTCAATGCCAGTGGATTCCGCAATCTCCTGAAGGGTGGCATCCCTGCCCAGTTCATGCCCCAGTTTTTCTTTTGCCTGTTTTACCTTCCATCCGTTTTCCTTAATGGAACGGCTTATCTTTACCATTCCATCATCTCTCAGGAAACGCTTTATTTCTCCGCTAATCATAGGCACTGCATAAGTGGAAAATTTTACTTCATAGGATAAGTCAAATTTATCAATTGCCTTCATCAGTCCAATACTTCCTATTTGAAATAAGTCCTCCATGTCTGCACCTCGTCCCCAAAATCGTTTTACGATGTGGTGTACCAGCCCAAGATTCTTCTCGATGAGTATTTCCCTTGCCTCTTTATCTCCTTCCTGCGCCTGTGCAATTAATACTGCGGTATCCACTGATTACTCCGTTTCTCCAAGCCAGGAAGTGGTTCCGATTTTCTTTATCATTTGAATTTTCGTCCCTTTCCCTCTCTCTGACTCTACCACCAGATTGTCCATAAATGCCTCCATAAAAGCAAATCCCATTCCTGAACGGTCCATTTCCGGCTTTGTCGTAAACAGGGGTTCCATTGCTTTTTCAATATTTTCTATTCCCATTCCATAATCCTCTATCACTACCTCTAAAACATCTCCCTCTATCTTACACATTATGTAAACTTTTCCTTCTCTCCCTTCATAACCATGGATTATGGAATTCGTAACCGCTTCCGAAACGGCTGTTTTTACATCTGATATTTCCTCCAGCGTTGGGTCTAATGATGACATAAATGCTGCCACCGCTACTCTTGCAAAACCTTCATTTTCAGATTTTGCATCAAACTCAATTTTCATTTCATTCATTCTATTCTTGTTCTCCCTTCATTTTATCTTTTATTCAACTATTTCAATTATTTTATTTAGTCCTGACATTTTCATGATTCGACGTATCTGACTATCTGCATGAATCACAAATACCTTTCCACCAAGATAGTGAATCATCTTATAGCGCCCCATAATTACCCCAATCCCTGAACTATCCATGAATTTGGTTTCTTCAAAGTCAAATACCAGATTTTTGACTTCTTCTTTTAAAATAAGCTGGTCTGCTTTTTTTCTTATGTAAACTGATTTGTGATGATCCAGCTCTTCTGGCATCTTCACCATTAAATAATTTTCAATAATTTTGAAATCTTCTCCCACACCTTTTCCTCCTATTATTTTTTTACACAAAAAAGAGAACAGTTTTATCTTGTCCTCTTTTGTCGTTTTTTATTCTTTTTTCATTGGTATTTTATTATTTATTCGTTATTTAACTGTGCTATACTATCCTTTGCACGTTTTGCCCGCTCTGTATCTGGAAATAATTCAATGACCTGAGCATAGGTTTTCTTTGCATTTGTAACATCGCCATTTTTATTATAAGCGTTGGCAAGATTATACAGTGCCTCCCCATTGGTATTATCAAATTCAAATGCCTTGGTCAAATCTGTAATCGCCGTTGTATAATCACTTTTTTTATAAGCAGCATATCCGGTACTGTAATAAGATTCAGACACCTTTGGCCCTACGTCTGCCATCAGTGCATCATAAAGCTGCTTAAATTCTTTGGAAGCCGTATCTCCCATCGCCTCTTCGTCAATTGTTGCAAGCACATCAGCAATAATTGTCACATCACTTGCATCTGCAATATATAAATCAGCCGCCTTCAGTAAGCTGTTGCTCGCCTGTAAGGTACCATTATCGCCCTCGTACGAGCTAACCTGTGTAGTTAATTCCGCATTACTCGCCGTTAGCGTATCTACCTGTTGTTGTAAATCGGCAATGGTCGAAGTCTTAACATCTGACTGTTCACTTACCGTCTTTAGCTCCTGATTAATATTCGCTTTCGCAGAACTGATACGCGCCGGCAATATTAAGAACCAGGCAACTGCCAATCCTATCACTGCACCAATAATAATATTGAAAATAGATGAAAAACCAGATTGTTCCTTGGTGTTAATTGGCTGAATAATTGTTTCATTTCCGCTCTGGTAGCGAACGACTTCATCATTCTCTTTTTTCTTCTCCCGTGTGCTCTTGCTCTTGTCTTCCTCGACACTGCTTACATGATCAATTTCTTTTAAATATCGGAGCGTCGACGTATTATTTGCATCTATATTGCAGCACTTTAACAGTTCTTTACGCGCTTTCTCCCATTCCTCATTATGGATGTAAATCAATGCTAACAGCTGATGTGCACGTACAAATTTGGAATTTAAAGAAAGTACCTTTTTCAACTGAATAACCGCAAGATCTAAACTATCCTGTGTACAGTATGCCAATGCCTGATTATACTTCTTTATTGTCTGGTTAATCGTATCTAGTCTTGCCGGGTTTGTTTGAATTGCGTTGATATAATCGTCTGCGATATTCTTACTGCTGCGAATATTTTTACTGATTACCCATTCACTTAATGCAGCAACAACTTCTCCTATCTCAAAGTACACCAATCCTAATAAATTTCTTGCTTTAATATTATTCTTATTAAATTTAAGGCTTTGCCGTAAGCTTGTTATAGCTCCAGATAAATCTCTTACATTTGCCTTTTCTAATCCATCATTATAGAAACGATTAGAGATATGAATAATCTTTTTATAAACAGATACATCAGCCCCACAGCTTGTGCAAAAGTCTTTCTCTGATAAACGACACCCACAATTATAACAATTCATGTCCTTTTACCCCTATTCTTCTTTCATATCCTTAATCATTCCAACCAATACGTCTGCCATATCTGTTAAATCCTGGTTATAAATAGCTTCTTCTGCTTCTTCCACTTCCAAACTAGGATGAAATTTCTTTAATTCTTCTTCAAAATTAATCATTGTGCACTTGCCTCCCAAGGATTTCTTTTATAAATCCCACTAAATATAATGAACCAACAATATATAGTCGTTCCTGCTCTTCCTTTTTTGATAAGCATTCCTGAAATGCTGTTTCCACATCTTCATAAAGTGATACTTTAGAAACATCCATATATTTTGAAAATATCTTTTCTAAAATTTCCGGCTTTAATTCCCTGCTGCCCGGAATTCTGGTAATTGCTACCCTGTCAAATAAATTCTCCTGCATTAACGTCTGAACCATGCTGGAGTAATCCTTGTCATTTACAACTGCAAAAAGTAAATGATTGTTACCGACTTTCGGAATTGCTCTTACAGTTTCCATGAACGCTTCCATTCCATCTTCATTATGTGCACCATCCACATATACCCGTGGCAGTACCTCTTCCATACGACCTTCCCACTTTGTCTGGGCTACCGCCCTTAAAAGATGTTCTTTTTTAATGGTTTTAGCTTTGTCAATGACCTCTAGCGCCTGAATGGTTAACTGCACATTTACACACTGATAAAGTGCACACGTAGATAAAGTAAGTCTAATATATCCATAATACTTAGATTCAAAGGAAAAATCAATGCTTTTATCTGTATTTTTCAAAATAATAAATGCGTTGCTGTCTAACGGAAATGTCGAACTTCGTTGTAATTTAGCAGTTTCTTCTATTATTCCCGTTACATTTTCCTGCTGTTTTACATAAATTACCGGTATTCCAGGCTTTATAATTCCGGCTTTTTCACCCGTTATCTGCTCGATTGTATCACCCAAATACTCCATATGATCCATTCCTATCTTCGTGATAATCGTTGCAACCGGATGTGCAATCACATTTGTCGCATCCAGTCGACCACCTAAACCAGTTTCCAGAATAATATAATCCACCTTTTTTTCTTCAAAAAGAAGCATTCCTATAAAAAAAAGAATTTCAAAGAATGTAGGGTGATAACTGTTTTTCTGTTCCCCCATTTCTGCATTCCATATATGAACTTCCCGCATTACCTGTTGAAATGCTGCTATATATGTTTCTTCCTGCACATAAATTCCATTGATACGAAACCTTTCCAGTATGGTAACTAAATGAGGGGATGTAAATAGCCCTGTTGTATAACCTGCCTCCATCAAAATTGCATTCAAATAGGCACAAACTGAACCTTTCCCATTTGTGCCTGCAACATGAATTATTTTACTTTTCTCTCCCGGTCTCCCAAGTCTTTCATAAAATTGTTTTGTACTTTCCGGTGAATTTTTCTTTGTGAATTTCGGAATTGAATCTATATATTCGGTTACTTCTTCAAATGTCATTCCTATCTCATCTGCTTTCTTTTTCTATTCGATAATTACTGTAGGTGTCAACTTTCCGTCCACATTCGCATACCGCATAAAACTAGTATTCTTAAACACAGAAAACTGATTTTCATCCACACCTATCACTACACCCCGATATACCGAACCATCTATTCTTATATAGGCGCCTTTTGCCTTATCCAGAATATTCTGTAGTTTCAAACTGTCCTCTTTCAATTTTCCAAGCTTTATAATAAGGTCATTCTTTTGTAATTGTAAGGTTCTTATTTCCTGTTCTATCATTGATTTGTCCGCATTTGTATTTTTGTACTTTTCAAGCTGCCCCATTTGTCGCATCAAGTTCGATAAATCCTCTTTTAAGGTCTTTTCATTATTATTCAATGCTTTTCTGTTATCCATCGCGTCCGTATTATATCCTACATGAATTATGGTATGCACCTCTACATCATTTCCAACGCTATTGGCCTCAATTGCCTCCAGTGCATGTACATAACCGCCGATAATGGTACCCCTTTTTCCGGTAAGATATACTTTTCCTTCTGCATGAATGACTGAATTCATAATAACATTTGCCTTTACGTCTCCTTGCACTTCTACTTCCGTCTGCTCAATAAAATCTGCATATAGATTGCCTTTGGCTATGATTTTAGACTTTTGAGCTCCCTGAATTCCCTTTTTCAGGATAATATCTCCTCCTGCAAACATCTGACATACTTCTACATTGCCATTCACGGTAAGTGTCTTTCCGGTTCGGATAGATGCGCCTGCCTCTATGTTTCCATTAATTACAATGTCACCATAAAATTCTATTTTTCCCGTTATGGAGGTAATGTCCCCCTCGATAACATGAATACTGCAAATCGTAAGTTCATTATCCTTATATTCTACTTTTCCATCCATAGAAGCATAATACGTATTAGAACCTTCAAATTTGTAAAATCCCTTTCCCTTCAGCTTCTGCATATCCTTTCCCGGCTGCAGGGGAAGAAATTTTCCACGCACATCACAACCCGCTGTTCCATTGGTTGCCGGGTGGTAAATTGCCAGGACATCATCCTTGGATACACTTTGCAGGACATTAAAGCTGCTATAATCTACAGTTCCATCCCTGCGTATTTGTGGTGTTGGTTTTTCATTTCTGGAAAAGAAAAATTGATAATATCCATTTTTCCCTGGAACTGCCTTTATCCCCCTTGCTATCAGGGTTTCACGATTATATACTTTTTTCTTAATCATTGCCCGAACGGTTGACTTTATAATTCCCGCCTTCACACCTTTTGTTTCCAAAAAAGAATGGATAACCTCCTGTGTATAAATTTCCTTCTCTTTGGGAGGCGCCAAAAAGAGCGAGGCTTCCATTCCGTCTTTCGAAAAACGAACGTAGCTCTTGCTCTCTTCTTGTATTTCCTCTTTTACAGGAGGTTGAAAGTCCCAGCTATTTAGGACTTGAAGAACTTCATCAATATCTAACTTATCAAGCTTCTTCAAGTCCAGATTATTCTTATCGTCCATCGACTTTCTTCCTCCCTGCTTCTATGCGAACTGATTTAAACGCTCCTTTACCTGCTCCAGCATCTTCTGGTAATTCTCCAATTTTGCGCGTTCCTCTGTAATCTTTGTTTCCGGTGCTTTGGCAATGAATTTTTCGTTATTCAGCATACCATTTCCACGAGCAATTTCACCCTGTAAACGTTTTTCTTCTTTTTGAAGACGCTCTATTTCTTGTTTTATGTCAACCAATTCGGCAAATGGCATATAAATGACTGCTTTGGATGTCACAACTGATACCGCATCCTCTGCAATTCCTTTTTTATCCTTTTGCGTAATTACTTCACTCGCATAAGCAAGTGGTGCAAAAAACAACTTTCCTTCCTCAAAGATTTCCAGCGTACTATCCTCATCTGTTACAACATAAACACTTGCTTTCCTGCTCGGTGGAACATTCATGCCCGTTCTGGCATTACGAATACCGCGGATTGCTTCTTTCATAATTTCAATGGATTGTTCCTCTGCACTAAATACATGGCTTTCCTGATAAAGTGGCCAGTCTGATATCATAATGGATTCTTCTTCATTTTGTAACGTACAGAAAATTTCTTCCGTAATAAACGGCATATATGGATGTAGTAATTTCAATGCATCAATTAACACGGTTTTTAATGTATGCAATACCGCATTTTGTGATATCTCATTATCTGAATTATACAGTCTTGGCTTAACCATTTCAATATACCAGTCACAGAATTCATCCCAAATAAAGTCATAAATCTTCTGAACCGCGATGCCAAGGTCATAATTCTCCATATTATCGGTTACTTCTTTTATTAATCCGTTCAGTTTCGAAATAATCCATTTATCTGCCGGTTCTAATTCACTGTCTTTTGGTGCATGGACTGTTTTGCCTTCCATATTCATCATAATGAAACGGGAAGCATTCCAGATTTTATTGCAGAAGTTGCGGTTTGCTTCCACTCTCTCATAATAGAAGCGCATATCATTACCTGGTGCATTTCCTGTGATTAAGGTAAGTCGCAATGCATCCGCACCATATTGGTCGATTACTTCAAGTGGGTCAATCCCATTTCCGAGGGATTTGCTCATCTTGCGTCCCTGTGAATCACGAACCAGACCATGGAACAATACGGCCTTGAATGGGCGTTCTCCCATTTGCTCATATCCGGAGAAAATCATACGAATAACCCAGAAGAAGATGATATCATATCCGGTTACCAGTACATCGGTTGGATAGAAATAAGCAAGGTCTTCTGTTTTCTCCGGCCAGCCCAGTGTAGAAAATGGCCATAATGCAGAGGAAAACCAGGTATCCAGCGTATCCGGGTCCTGTGTAAAATGTGTTTTTCCACATTTTGGACAAACCGCTGGTGTTTCCTTGGCAACTACTACTTCTCCGCAATCATCACAGTAATAAGCTGGGATTCTGTGTCCCCACCACAATTGACGCGAAATACACCAGTCACGAATATTATCTGTCCAGTTATAATAGGTCTTATCCATACGCTCTGGAATTAATTTGATTTCACCCTTTTTCACTGCTTCTGTTGCCGGTTTAATTAATTCGTCCATTTTAACAAACCACTGCTGTTTTACCAATGGCTCTACCGTCGTCTTACATCGATCGTGTGTTCCTACATTATGGGAATAATCTTCAATGCGAACCAGTAATCCCAATTCCTCTAATTCCTTCACGATGGCTTCACGTGCCGCATAACGTTCCATACCTTCAAATTTGCCACCATTTTTGTTGATGGTAGCATCATCATTCATAATGTTGATAACTGGTAAATTATGACGTTTTCCAACTTCAAAGTCATTCGGGTCATGTGCTGGTGTAATCTTAACAACACCCGTACCAAAATCAATGTCTACATAGGTGTCCTCTACGATTGGAATTGCTTTATTTACAAGTGGCAGCCATACCTGTCTGCCCTTTAAATAGGTGTATCTTTCATCATCAGGGTGAATAGCAACCGCCGTATCTCCAAGCATGGTTTCCGGACGTGTCGTTGCAAATTCCAAAAATTCCGTTGTACTCGGCTTGCCATTTGCATCTACCAATGGATATTTGATATGCCAGAAATGACCATTTTGCTCTTCGTATTCTACTTCGGCATCCGAAATAGAGGTATTGCATACCGGACACCAGTTGATGATTCGGGAGCCTTTGTAAATCCAGCCCTTTTCATGCATCTTACAGAATACTTCCGTAACCGCTTTATTACAGCCCTCGTCCATGGTAAAACGCTCTCTGTCCCAATCACAGGAAGAACCTAATTTCTTTAACTGGCTTGTAATTCTTCCACCATATTCCTTTTTCCATTCCCATGCACGCTCTAAGAATTTTTCACGTCCGAGGTCATGCTTATCCAGTCCCTGTTCCTTTAATGTCTGAATAATCTTTACTTCCGTAGCAATACTTGCATGGTCCGTTCCCGGCTGCCAAAGTGCATTATAACCCTGCATTCTCTTAAACCGTGTCAGGATATCCTGCATCGTATTATCAAGCGCATGTCCCATATGAAGCTGTCCTGTAATATTGGGTGGTGGCATCACAATCGTAAAAGGCTTTTTACTTCTGTCTGCCTCTGCATGAAAATATCCTTTGTCCATCCACTTTTGGTATAATCTATCCTCAAGTCCATGAGGATTATAGGTTTTTTCTAATTCTTTGCTCATTTTGGCTCCCATCTGCCTGATTTTCAGGCGTACAAATTGTTTTTTCAATAAAAGAAACGCCCTTTACTGACGACATTTCTTATCAGTAAAGGGCGTAATATACGCGGTACCACCTTTATTCGCAGAACTCTTTTTCTGCCTTAGTGAAGATAAAAAAAGAAAATACTTTTCATCTTCGGCTCGCTAACGGGAGCAACGCGTGAATCTCTAGTTAGATTACCTCTTCACATGTAATCTGTTCAAAATTCCGGTTCCAAAGCTACCTTCCACATACTTCTCTAAAATGACCTTTCAGCCGGTGAGTCATTCTCTCTCTTTATATAATATATTTATATGATTATTATATAAATCTAGCCAGTTGTGTGTACTCCTCTTTGTCATTACCTTTTCTTCTAATATGGTTAAATCATAGTAAAATCCATACACTTTGTCAAGCAAATTTTCCCCTGAGATTGTTCTGCAATCTTTTCTGCCAGCTCTTCCAGATACACATAACGCTCCATCTTTTCTTCCAATAAGGCTTCGGTTTTCTCTTTTTCTTTCGTTAATTCATTTAACCGCACAAAATCTGTTGCCGTCTTTAAGATGGTCGCATCGATTTCTGCAATTTTATTTTCGAGCTTCTCGATATCCTGCTCGATCGTTTCATAATCTTTCTTTTCCTGATAGGTAAACTTCAATTTTTCCGTTTTGACTTTTGCTGTTTTTCCAGTATTTTCATCATTTTCTTCTATTTCAATATTTTTTTCTGCATGATTTTTTATACTGTTTGCAGGAATTCTGTCATTATTAGAAAGTTCCCCTTCTTCCTTCTCCTGAAAGTATTCCGTATAGCTTCCATTGAACTGTTCTACCCTTCCATTTCCTTCAAAAGTCAGCATTCTTCGCACGACTCTGTCCAGGAAATACCGGTCATGGGACACGGTAATCAGGATGCCTGGGAAAGAATCCAGATAATCCTCCAGTATGCATAGGGTTTGAATGTCCAGGTCATTGGTTGGCTCATCTAAAATCAATACATTGGGTGCTTCCATCAATACCTTACACAAATAGAGACGTCGCTTCTCACCACCTGATAATTTACCGATTGGCTGGTACTGCAACGCTCCTTCAAATAAGAATTTCTCCAGCATCTGTGACGCAGTAACTGTTCCTTCACTTGTCTGAATATATTCCGCCGTATCACGAATATAATCAATTACTTTTTGCTTGTCATCCAATGCTTCATTTTCCTGTGCATAATAACCAATTTTTACAGTATCCCCGATTTCCAGACTCCCCTCCATAAGTGGAAGTGTCTGCATGATCGTCTTAATAAAAGTTGTCTTACCGCAGCCATTCGGTCCCAGAATACCGATTCTATCTGTTTTTAGAAAGATATAAGTAAAGTCGCGAATCAGAATCTTATCCCCATATCCAGTTGTAATATGGTTTAATTCAATGGTTTTCTTCCCTAATCTGGAAGCAAGTGCATTGATTTCTACCTGTCCGTCTATCTTTACTTTTTCTTCGTTTTTCAAAGCTTCGTATCTCTGAATATGAGCCTTTTGCTTTGTAGAACGTGCACGTGCTCCGCGCTGCATCCATTCCATTTCCTTGCGTAAAATATTGGCGTGCTTATCCTGCGTTGCAAGAGCCATTTCCTCACGTTCTGCTTTCAATGCCAGATAACCTTCGTAATTACTGTTATAGCTATATAACCTTCCCTTATCAATTTCGACAATCCGATTGCAGACCAAATCCAGAAAATATCGATCATGTGTAACCATTATAAGGGCTCCTCTATAGGCACGCAGATAATTTTCCAGCCATTCCGTCATCTCATTGTCCAAATGGTTCGTCGGCTCATCCAGAATAAGTATTTCACTATTAGACAATAAAGCAGCAGCGAGTGCCACCTTCTTCTTTTGTCCACCAGACAATTGTTCTATCTGTACTTCATAATCTGTAAAACCCAGCTTATTCAGAATGGTTTTTGCTTCACCCTCGATACTCCAATGATTATCCAATGTTTCATTTGCTTTCACTACATAATCATAAATCGTACTTTCCTTTGGAAATATCGGATTTTGTGGCAGGTAATTAATATGTACATGGTTTCCCTTTACAATTTCACCCGTTTCATGATATTCCAGCTCTGCAATAATCTTTAACAATGTTGATTTTCCTGTTCCGTTAATTCCGATTATTCCCACCTTTTCGCCATCATCAATACTAAAATCCACATGGTCAAAAAGAACTTTGTCGGTATATGCTTTTGTAATGTCCTTCATAGTAAGTAAATTCATTCTAATAACCAAACCTTTCTGGTTCTTCTATTTAAAAAATACAGAATACAGTCCATTTACAATGATTATAAATGTAATGCACGGCAGTACATAGGTACAATAGCCGCGTATCCAGGCTGGTACTTTCAGTCCTTCTCCTGCATTTACTTCTGCCATGTACTTATCCCAGCCCCAGCCATAGCGGCTTACACAAAATAAGGTATATATGAGGGAACCGATTGGTAATAACAGATTACTTACCAGAAAATCTTCCAAATCCAATACACCGGTTCCTGCACCAAAAGGTTGAAAGCCAGACCATATATTAAATCCAAGAATGCAGGGAAGGGATAATACAATTAGTAATATGCCATTGACAACTGCTGTCTTTTTTCGGCTCCAGCCCCATAAATCCATGCAGGAAGACATAATATTCTCAAATACCGCAATAACCGTCGAAAATGCTGCAAATGACATAAACAAAAAGAACAAGCTTCCCCAGATTCTTCCACCTGGCATCGCATTGAATATATTCGGCAGAGTAATAAAAATAAGACTTGGTCCACTATCTGGATTCACACCAAACGCAAAGCATGCCGGAAATATAATCAATCCTGCCACAATAGCAACAAATGTATCCAATACCGCGATATTAATTGACTCTCCAAGCAGAGAACGCTCTTTCCCAAGATAGCTTCCAAAGATTGCCATTGCACCTATGCCAAGACTCAGTGTGAAAAAGGCCTGATTCATGGCATTTACCAGTACAGTTACGATTCCAATTTCATGCATTTTAGAAAATTGAGGCACCAGATAAAACGTTAGTCCTTCCGTTCCTTCTATAAAGAAGATACTGTTAATTGCTAGAATTACCATAATTACTAAAAGGGCGAACATCATACCTTTGGTAATCTTTTCTACTCCCTTTTGTAATCCCAGAGAGCACACGCCAAATCCTACCACAACTACGAGTACCATCCATAAGCTCATCGTCAAAGGCTGCGCCAGCATATCTGCAAAAATCATCTGGATATCCTCGGTATTTGTTCCCTGAAATTTACCTGCTGCCATTCCAAAGAAATAATTTAACATCCAGCCTGCTATCGTTGTATAAAACATCATTAATAAATAATTGCCCGCCATTCCGGCATAACCGTGCCAATGCCATTTCTGTCCTTTTTTTTCCAATACCTGAAATGAGCGCGCCGTACTTTTTCTGCTGGCACGTCCAACTGCAAATTCCATCGTCATAATAGGCAGACCTAATATCACAAGAAAAAATACATAACACAATACAAATATTCCACCACCATTGTTACCTACTACATAAGGAAACCGCCATACATTACCGATTCCAATTGCACATCCCGCTGAAAGCAGAATGAATCCCAACCTTGATTTAAACTTTTCTCTTTCCATTCCCCAGTTCCTTATCTTTCTTTTCTCTATTTTTTCATAATTGTATCCAATTATTCAGGTTCATTTTTACAGTATAGCATAAAAAAAGAAACCATGAAAGGAAGAGGCATCTCTCTAATTTTCATAATTTCTCTTTTCCGGTTATTTTATTAACTCAGCTTCGTATCTATCAATTCCATTCCTGTTTATTCATTAAATGGCGTTTCTGGAACTACTATAGCCATAATAATATATGCCAGAATACCTGTTCCACAACTGCAAAATGTCAGGAATACTAAGAGTAAACGCATAATGGTTGGATCACACTTGAAGTAATTTGCAATTCCTGCACATACTCCGCATAACATCTTATTATTTCTAGAACGATATAATCTCCTTATATTATCGTTGTCCGAGTAATGTTCATAACGGTTGTTGTAATTTCTATTTGCATTATTATATGTGCTGCCGTTAGCATTGCTGTAACCTGAGTTTCTATAATTTGCGTTTCTATAATTTGTATTTTTGTAATCTGTATTTCCATAGTTTGAATTATTTGTATTATTCTCACTGTTCGTATTGTTTGTATTATTTGTACTATTTTCGTTGTTTTCCTGATTCATGTTATTATTGTCCATTATAATCTCCCATCTGCGGCCCTTGACCGCCCTGTCATATTTTTAACTTACTACTCGCAGGAAAATTCTATTTGCCCCATAGCACAGTCCAGAGCACATTCATTTTCTGCATTGTTATCTGTATATACATCATTTAGTAAACCGCTGTACTCCCTGTCATTAATTTCAATCTGTCCGGCTGCACAGTTCAAATCATAGTTCCAGAATGACTCATTCCCTTTGACTTCTATATCAATCTGTCCCATGGCACAATTGGCATTTATATCTCCGGTAATCCGTCCCTCAAAATCAATTTGGCCGGCTCCAACATTTATATCTGTATCTCCCGTTTCCATATTGATAAAATCTATCTTGCCTGCTCCGATATCTGCAATAAGTTCCTTGCACTTTAATCCTCTTACCTCTGCCTTACCAGCCCCTAAAGAGATCCACACAGCATCAAGAACAGTATCTTTAGGAACATACAGATATATTTTATCATTATGACCAACATTCTTTTCCACCCCTCTAATAGTCAGCTTCCCTTCTGTAATCCGATATCCTAATTTATTTTTAATATTGTAATCCAGACGGTAGTTGTCATCTGGTGACTCCAAAATTTCAAATTGGGCGGCACCAATCTCACAGGTCAGCGAACTCACTTCCTCTTTACTGCCAATTACCACCTGTTCCTGATTTCCGCTCTTATGCAGTTCCCCATTTAAAAGGTTCCAGTCATCAAAGTCATCAAAATCCTCGCACCAATCAAAATCCTTATCGTCTATTCGTACTCTTGCCTGCATCGCACCATTCCACAAATCAGTACGAACCAAACTGAATTCATTATTTTTTACAGCTTCCCAGAAAACTTTTCCTCCGCCAAAGGAAACACAGATTATCGTCATCAAAATACCAATTAGGATTAAAACACCTGCTGTAATAAAACAGCCTTTCAAAAATTTTTTCATGCCATCTGTCCTCCTTTTCTATGAAATGGTTTTCTGCAAAGTTCGATAGTTCCTCGAAACAGAACTGGAATAACGGTCCCACAAATCCAAAAACTGATTCCCATAAATAACACCCCAATTCCAACGAGAAGAACCCCTATACCCATTGTAATAAATCCAAGCAATGGGGACACAAACAGTTTTGCAAAGGATATTCCAAATAATAGAACACCGGATAAAATACAGGCAAACGTAACTGCAATAAATGCAACAAATAAGGATACTAATACGGCGAAGACTGCGAAAAGTAAGCCGAGTAGCGTTCCACCTACTGATAACCATAAGGGACTGGTAACAATAGCAATTAGTACCAGCAGGATAATTCTTCCAGTATCACGCCTTGGTGCTGCGTTTGTACCGTATCCATTTGTATTTCCATACTGATTTTGATATTGATTATTGTATGCTCCGTTTTGATAGTTCCCCTGATAAGTATTTCTATTGTTTTGTCCGTCTGTCGTGGGAACTACCGGATTCTTATGAGTTCCCATATTTGTACAACCGGCTTCCGTGAATTCCCATTGTTCCTGACTTCTACCGAGTAAATCTGCTTTAATTGTTTCTGCAACTTTATAAGGGGAACCTAGCTCCTGCATTACATTTGCTTCATTTTCTTCCCCAGCATCGTCAAAGTAATCATTATAATATTGTAATGCCTCTTCTCGCTCACTTGGTGATATCTCTGTCAGCAGCTCATTTAACTGCTTCATGAATTCCACTCTACTCATGTCTTATTCCTCCCTCAAACATTCCCGTAATCTTCTGTGAATACTTTCTCCATTCACTTTCATATAAATTAAGCTGAACTCTTCCTTTTTCTGTTACCTTATAATACCTTCGGTTTCTCCCTGCGCATGCCTGGTCATATACTTCCAGACATTCATCCTTTTGCAATCGGCGCAATACCGGATACAATGTAGATTCCGACAATTCTATAACCAGCCTTACTTCCTGTGTAATCTTATATCCGTAGGTTCCTTCGGGATCCCTTGATACGACCGCCAAAACGATTGCATCTAATAGAGCCGCTCCTGTGTTAAATACCATTTTTATTACTCCTTTCCTAACTTACTAATTTACAATTATTTGACTCTTACCTCATATAGGTAATAAATGACAGGTTATATATGAACCGGTCTCTTTGCCTTCCTATATATAACGTATCAGCTCCTCCTTAATCTTCAATCTATATAATATTATTCAAGAATTAATATTATATAGTGTATAATATTGTTTTCTTTATCCATACTATATGCCATATAATATTGCTTTGTCAACAATATTATTTAAAAAAAAGCGAAAACTTTATGTTGTAATAACATATAGTCTTCGCCTTTTGCCTGTTTTCAGCAATATTCTGTTCTTTTTGAAATCCTATTTCTCCATTTTCCAGATATAGGAACTATATGGCTCCAGATCGGTACCGCCTCCAAAGTCATGCAGCGTACCCGTAATTAGCTCATCTGCCTGTCCACATCCTGCATTAAAATCCACATGATAACTTACTGCATCTGCATTAACCGCAATCAGGATTCTTTCTTTATCAGTCTTACGCTCCCAAATACATTGTTTATTCGTCAGCACAACTGAACGGAAGCTTCCATAATTCAAAGCGTCGCTCTCCTTCTTTATAGAAGAAAGTCGTCCCAGAAAAGTAACTAGCTCATTCTCCTCCACCTCCTTAAAGCAGGCACGCAGACCCGGGTCACCATCTTTTTTATCTGCCTTTGCGCCCCATTCGCTGCCATAGTAGATACATGGAATTCCTGGCATTCCATATAATAATGTATAGATAAGCGGTAAGTGTTTTTCATTTGTCAGGATTGTGGCTATTCTTGACACGTCATGATTGTCCACAAAGGATAGAAAATGTTTTCCCCTATACAAACCTTGTCCCTCTTCCCCAAATTGTCTTAATAAGGAATGTGTGATTTCAAACATATTCATAGAATTAAAGCTGGAATACAGACCTTTATAGCACTCGTAGTTTGTAACTCCATGTAACATATCCTCTCTTAATAGTTGATTGTAATCTCCATGAATCATCTCACCAACTAAGAAAAAATCTTCTTTTAAGCCATCACAATGCGCACGCAGACGACGAATAAACTCATGATCCAGACAATACGCTACGTCCAAACGCAATCCATCAATGCCAAATTCCTTAATCCACATTGTAACACTCTCCAAAAGATAAGCCACAACTTCCGAATTTTGCAAATTCAATTTTACCAAATCATAGTTGCCTTCCCAGCCTTCATACCATAATCCATCGTTATAATTGGAGTTGCCATGGAAATCAATATAGAACCAATTCGTATAAGCCGAGCTTTCTCTTTTTTGCAGAACATCCTGAAATGCAAAAAATCCACGTCCGGCATGATTGAATACCCCATCTAATACAACTTTTATATCTGCTCCATGCAAAGCTCTGCAAACCTCTTTAAAATCTTCATTGCTTCCTAATCGGCAATCAATCCTTCTATAATCTCTTGTATTATATCCATGCGTATCGGATTCAAAAATAGGAGAAAAATAAATTGCATTTGCTCCGACCTTCTGTATATGAGGAATCCATTCCTTTACCTTTTCTATTCTTGCTATTTCCACCCCATCATTTTCAAAAGGGGCTCCACAAAATCCCAATGGATAAATTTGATAAAATACACTTTCATATGCCCACATAATTATGTCCTCCTTGTTGTATGGATTGAACAGGCTACGCTTGCTCCAGCTCACTAACACTCATTATATCACAAGCACAGCTTGTGATCGCCATTCGCCGTTCGCTAAAGGTGAGCAAGCTCCCCATAGCTCACTAACGCTCATTATATCATAAAACCTATGATTTTTCAGAATATTTTCTATTCTATCAGTCAGCTTTTGGTTTACATAGTTTTATAATTAATTTTGACTCGCCGAGTTTTTTTATCAATTTTAACCATTTTTTCTTTTTTAATCTTATTTTAGCTAAATATGTGTAAAAACTAGTAAAAATAAGGAGTAATACACACTTTCCACATAGTTATCCACATGTTTTATAGTATGACAGTACTACTTTTTTCAAGTTATACGCATGACACATCTGTCATATTACATGTTATTTTACTCTTTTTGGTACCTTTATACTAGAAATATAACTCAAATACACTAAATCTTTATGTTACCTATCGTTAAACATTATGTCTACTTTACATAATTCTATTATGTAGCTATATCGGGAATTTTATAACCATTCATCCCAGAATCTTTCTACTCGTTTGGCTATACACTCCTTGCTGACCACCTGATATTCCTTCCAGTCTGCTGGAAATAACCTTTGATAAGAGGCTGTTAAAAACCGCTCATCTAAAAGTGCTACGATTCCTACATCATTGACCGTACGAATTACACGGCCAGCTGCTTGTAATACCTTATTCATTCCAGGAAAACGATATGCATAGTCAAACCCATTTTTACCTTTTTCGTCGAAGTAATTTTTTATAAGCTCCCGTTCATTGCAGACCTGTGGCAACCCGGTTCCAACAATCATAACACCAATTAATCTGTCTTCTGTCAGGTCTATCCCTTCACTAAAGATTCCTCCCATGACACAGAATCCAAGCAAACTTCTTTCCTCCTCCACATCAATGTCCATTGCTATCTTTTCATTCAAATCATAGGTTTGATTTTCTGCAAATCGATTTAAAAAAGCTTCTCTTGCCCTTTCATTCATTCCCTCGGTCTGTAAGATGCACTCTACTTCCTTTTCGTTAAGATAATTCTCATAATAGGCTGCATACACCTGTTGTAAAAACATGTGTGAAGGGAAAAAAAGCATATAATTCCCGTGTCTGTTTTTTACAATTTCATGGATATAGCCTGCAATCTTTAAATATTCTGATTCCGACCTGCGCGTATATTTACTTGTCACATCATTTCCTATCAGTAATGCCCGTTTCTGGGTATTAAAAATTGGTTGAATTGCCACCTCATAGTCATCTTTACTTCCACCGAGCAGAGATTTGTAATATTGAATCGGCAGTAATGTCGCCGAGAATAAAATCGTACTCCTTGCTTTATCCATGCATTCCTTCAGATTGACTGTCGGGTTTACACAAAACAGCTTTGTAATAAAACTACTATCTTCCCTTATTTCCGTATAGATCACATAGTTTTCGTCGACGCGTTCATAGATATCCATGAAATGACAAATCTTGAAATAGAAATCCAGCACCTCATTTCGTACTGTGCTTTCCTCTCGTTCCTGTAAATACTTCTCCATCGTGGAGTATAACCGATTGACTGCCATCACCAAAGGTGCTATCAGTTCAACAATTTGAAATCCTTCACACTCTCTCTTTAAAGCCAGCATCTCTTTGTTGCACTTTTCCAATTGCTTTTCCATCGTAATCTGAATTGAACTTCCGGCTGCACTCTTCGCTGTCGTACCATTAAGTTTATTCTTGAGCTCCAGAAAATCTTCTTTGCACAGAACTGCACTATACATTTCTCTTCCACGATCCAATAGATTATGTGCTTCATCAATTAAGAATAAATAATTGCCTTCTATTCCATCTGCAAAAAATCTCCTCAGGTAGGCATGAGGGTCAAATACATAATTGTAATCGCCGATAATACCATCTGCGAACAAACTCATATCCAGTCCCATCTCAAAAGGACATACCTCATGCTTCTTCGCATATGTTTCGATTACTTCTCTGGTATAACGGTCTTCCGTCGTAAGTAAATCAAATATGGCATCGTTAATACGGTCATAATGTCCCTTGGCATATGGACAGGCAACTGGATTACAGTCCACTTCCTCTAAGGGACATATTTTTTCCCTGGCGGTAAGAATTACACTTTTCCAATGCAGTCCCTGCGTGCGCAATAATTCAAAGGTATCGTCTGCAACCGTTCGGGTAATTGTCTTCGCAGTCAAATAGAACAGCTTGTCTCCCATCCCTCTCCCCATTGCCTGAATAGAAGGAAAAACAGTTGAAATCGTCTTTCCCACACCCGTAGGGGCTACCGTAAAAAGCTTTCTGCTATGATAAATCGTTTGATACACATAACGTACAAAATCCTTTTGCCCCTCCCGGTATGCAAATGGGAAAATCAGATTTTCTATGGAGTGCTGTCTTTTCTGCTTCCATTCAAATTCATAATCTGCCCATTTACGATACTGTTCTACTACATCCTCGAACCAGTTGCGCAGTTCTACAAAACTATACTCTTCATGAAAATATTTGATTTCTTCTGTTTCGATATTGCAATACGTTAAACGCACACGCATGAATGACATGTGATTCTGTAATGCATAGATATAGGCATAGCATTTTGCCTGTGCCAGATGTAAGGCTATCGGTTCCTTTATCTTCCTCAATTCTTTATAGGTTCCTTTGATTTCATCAATCGTAACCACTTCCATGAGTTCGACCTTTTTGTCTTCCTCTGTTTGCGCTTTATCCATCAATTCCAGCATATTCATTTGAATTGCATCTGGATATAGCTCCTCACACAATATCCCATCGGCACGACCCTCTACGGAAATATCAAATTTCTCAAATACACATACCTGTTTTAAGCTTACTTCAGCTTTATAATTACTCCCCATTCTTCTCTGAATCATTCTGTGAATGCGGCTTCCCTCCTGCATCGCATTATCTACACTCATTGTATGCCTGTTATCAATATTCCCGGAACGGAGTATAAATTCCACCAGATTTCGAACCGAAATCCGAATCAATGGTTTTTTAACCGTATTTACTTGAATTAATTCATTTCCACTGATTTCCATCGCCAATGTATCTCCCTGTAATATATAGAAAAACTCCCTAATATTGATAGTGTACTCTATCAATATTAGGGAGTCAAACTTCTTATTTCCATTCTTCCTATTCCAAACTAGCAGGCAATTGCGTAATGACTAAGCTGTTGCTCAAAAGTCTCATCATATCCATTGTAGCTCACGGTCAAAACACTGTTAAAATCCAATCCCATAACCCCTAAGAAGGATTTTGCATCCACTATATATCGATTGTAGGCGATGTCAATATCAAATTCGCATCTTGCAGCTACCGCAACAAAATTCTTTACCTCATCAGGTCTTAATTTAATTTTACGTTGAACCGTCATTGTCCTCATACTATAACTTCCTTTCAAATCTAAAAATACCACTATCCAATAATTCTCTGTTACTACATAATTCTTTTGATTTAGTCATTATACAACATTAATTTGATTTGTAAAGTATTTTTTTCAGTACAAGTTAGTACTAAAGAACCACCGGATATTTGTCCCTCATTTTCAACTCTATTACATGCAAAAAGCACCATTTTTACACGCGTTTTGTAGCCTTTTTATTGTGCTACTTCTTTTGTTGTCAATTTACTTATATACTTTATCATTAAATTCTGACATGTATTTTTGGAAGTGCAATGGCAGCATCTGTGTCTGCAAGGCGATATTTTTCCGTTCCCTGATTCCAATCTTCTGACAGAAAAATGTAAATAATTCCTGATATGCCACTTCTACCTGTGAATAGTTCCTTGTTTCTTCCTCCTGTAAATTATCCGCACTCATTAAAAACCATTCTTTTTGGCATGGATGAACCACGCATAAATTTCTTGTATCATCATATATGATAAAGTTTTCATTTGGAAGCCGGTCTGCAAAATGAGGTGCCAAAAAAGTAAGAATGTTATTCCTTGGCCCTATCCTTGCAAACAATACCCCCTTTTCTAATTCCTGAAATCGTAAAAAACCTTTCAAATGTTGTATCTCATTCTTGGTATATCTACAAAGCTCAAATACTTTATTTACATCTGCAACTGCAAAATTTTCCATAATTCTATTGTTTTTTGTCCGTAGTCCATCTACGAGCACATGATATATGGCATTTCCCTTTTCCAAATCCTGTGTTGCCAGCGCTTCACAAAAAGTAAGATATGTTTCCTCTCCAAATTCCCGTATAATCGTTCTGGATACCTTTTTTGCTTTCTCTTCTTCTGCCGCAATTTGCTTATATTCTGCAAACAACTCATAATTCTCTGTCGCACCTATCTGAAGACTGGTCTGACTATGCACATACTTTCTGGCATATGCCTCATAAATGCCACTAAATACACCTTCTATCGAATCTTCACAGATTAGTATTGTCTTTTCCATAGTCATAATAATAACCATGCCTTTCTCTCAGACTGCACTCTCGTGACGCAGGGAACGTTGTATATAATCATTCTATGCGTTTTATCTATAATTGCCCCATCGCCGCCTGCTGACTATCGATTATCGTAGGCTCAGCGTCAAAATTCTTATCATCAAACAGGGAAAGCTGTTTGTAAGTCATACCGTTTGTCTGGAATGGAAGCTTTTCTTTTATATTCAGAAGATTTCTCGTAATATAATCTTCCTCTATTCTGGTTTGATACATCATTCGCCCATTGCAAGTTATAAAATAAAGTGCCCTTTTTAGTACGACTCCGATTCGTTTCAAATCCGAAAAATCTAATTTTGCCATTCTGCGTGCTTTTACAATCCTTTGTGCACTTTTCACACCGATTCCCGGAATGCGCAGCATCATCTGATAATCAATTCTGTTTATTTCCATTGGAAAATATTCCAGATGCCTCAATGCCCAATCACATTTTGGGTCTAAAAGAATATTGAAATTGGGTTTTTCCTCATTTAAGAGTTCCTCCGCCTTAAATCCATAAAAACGCAGTAGCCAGTCTGCCTGATATAAGCGGTGCTCCCTCAGTAAAGGGGGGCCTCCCGGAAGTGCCGGCAGATCTTTATCTTCATTGACATGTACAAATGCAGAATAAAACACACGTTTTAAATCAAACTTCTGATATAAGTTCTCTGCAACTGCCATAATTTGATAATCGCTCTCCGGTGTTGCCCCGATTATCATCTGCGTAGATTGTCCTGCCGGGACAAACTTCGGTGCATGCTGGTAAATCATTAAATCATGTCTGCTTTCGGTAATGCCAGTCTGTATCTGGCGCATCGGTGCCAATATATTCTTGCGATGTTTATTGGGCGCCAGTGTTCTCAGCCCTTCTGCTGTCGGCAATTCCAGATTCACACTCATTCTATCCGCCAGCATACCTGTTTTTTGAATCAAGGTCGCATCTGCTCCCGGGATCGCCTTTACATGAATATATCCCTGAAAATTGTGTCTTGTCCGTAATTGGTATATCGTTTGATATATTAATTCCATTGTGTAGTTTGGCGAATAAAGGATTCCGGAACTTAAAAATAATCCCTCAATATAATTTCTCCGGTAAAACTCCATCGTCAGTTCACATACCTCATCCGGGGTAAAAGAAGCACGTGGCACATCATTGGACTTTCGGTTCAGGCAATACTTACAGTCATAGATACATTCGTTAGTAAAGAGTATCTTTAGCAGAGAAATGCATCTGCCATCGGCCGCAAAGCTATGGCAAATTCCTCCTGCAGTTGCATTTCCAATCCCTTTTCCATCTCCTTTTCTATCAACGCCGCTGCTCGTACAAGCCACATCATATTTCGCCGCATCACTGAGAATTCCGAGCTTCTCCTTTATCGTCATTCCCTGTGTAATCTTAATATCCATAACCAGCCTCCCAAACAGCCTTCGGTTGCAAAGAAAAAGAACATTCGTTCTAATGTAATTATACATAAGAACAAATGTTCTGTCAATGCCGATTACGGCGATTTATGCTATTTATATCAACTTCTTTTTCAACCATTTTCCACTTAGGAAGCGTGTCGTAAATATGACGCCGCGAATAGTCCAGTCTGCGAACATACCAATCCATACCGCCATCGGTCCCATATGGAATACCTTTACGAGGAAGATACATAATGCTACCCTGCAGCACCACATGGTAATTGAAGAAACAATCATGGAAAATTGTACATCTCCTGCCGCCCGCATACCATATGCCGGGACAAATGACAAGGTCCACACAATTGGTTTCACACAGGTAATGGCAAACATCATCTGCATACACATCTTAGCGGAAGCTGTATCCATACCCGCCAGACGCGTAACCGGAAAGGTCGCTGCATACACAAGTAAGCAGGATGTCAGTACCCCAATCTCACCGACAAAGGTCAGCTTTAAAATATTGTACTTTGCCTCCTCCCTCCGTCCGGCACCCACACATTGTGCCACTACCGTCATCAGTCCTATTCCCACACCAATCCCTACGATTCCATTTAGCATTTCCAGGATATTTGTCATCGCCTGTGCTGCAATTGCCGCTGTTCCCATGGTCGATACCGTTGACTGGATTGCCAGCTTTCCAAATTGAAACATGCCATTTTCAATACCCGATGGAATACTAATCGCCAGTATCTTTTTAATAAAAGAAGCTTCCGGTCTAATCGACAGATAATTTTTCACAACGATTTTCTGCTTTGGTTTTCGCAAATAGTAGAAAATAACAATCGCACAGAATATTCTGGAAGCCAGCGTTGAAATAGCAGCTCCTGCAATTCCCATACCGAAACCAAAAATCAAAATTGCATTTCCCACAATATTCATTACATTGGATATAACCGAAATCATCATTGGAAATCTGGAATTACCATCTGCGCGGTAGAATGCCGAACCTGCATTAAACATTGCCAGAAATGGATAGGACAATACCGTTATAAAAAAGTAAATCAAGGAATTGTCCATAACCTCTTTTTCTACTTTTCCAAAAATTATATGAAGCAATGGTACACGGAAAATCAAACACACCACCGTTAACAGCATGGAAATAATAAATACCGTAAAGACAATCTGCCTGGCTGCCTTATTGCTGCCCTTCTCATCCCTGCTGCCCAGATATTGTGAACATATAATTGCCGCTCCTGCTGCCATTGCTGCAAAGACCTGTATCACCAGATTATTAATTGAGTCCACCAAAGACACCGCTGATAAAGCCGCGCTTCCCACATTGCTCACCATCATCGTGTCTGCCATTCCCATGAATGAATTTAGCAGCTGCTCCACAATTACCGGCAAAAGCAACGCAAGCAGCGCTTTGTTTTCAAATTGTAGATGTCCCTTTTGTATTTCTTCTTTCTTATATAAATGTAAAGAAAATTCTTTCTTCATTTGAGTTCCTTGCCCTTCTTACTCTCTGTAAACTCTATGTAAACTTCCTTTCTTAATTTATCATTTCATATGTCTATATTCAACCATTCTTTTCAAGATGCTTGACAATTTTTTCATTAACATGCAATATTAATTAAAATACATTTCACATGCAAACATAAAATTTTCAGATTCATACAAAAGGGGATTTCAATTATAAAAAAAAGATTGTTCTAGTAACACTGTTCACTGCACTTTGTGTAAACCTAACCGCTTGTGGCACCTCAGCAGATGCTGTTTCGGAATCCACTTCTGAAATTGTTTCCGAAATGGTTACTTCAGTGCCCGATACATCTTCTGAAATAACCACAGAAGAATCCACCCAGACCGAAACAACTCCTGCTCTGGAAATAGACACAGCGGATGCCAACACCGATCTGGCAGTGGTCGCACAGGATATCAAAGATGCGGTTGCCGGCAAAGATTTGGAAGCACTTAGTAAATTAGTCATTTATCCTGTCTATGTAGGTATCGGTGATGGCATGGAGATTGCTTCCGAAGATGATTTTATGAAATTGAACCCAGATGATGTCTTTACTGATGAAATGGTCGCTGCTATCGCTTCCGTTAACAATGCCTTTTTATCCCAGACCAATGCCGGTATTATCTTAAGCGGTACAGAAAATGCCAAACCAAACATCATTCTTGGTGTCAGTGACAGCAATGCCAATGGCAGCAATGCCTATGGTATCACAGGAATCAATTACTAAAGGATTCCTAATGATTCTAGTCACCTCATAAAAATCATGGCATTAACAGTTTGTCATGATTTTTATGATTTCTTTATCTGTTTCTTTCATTCCTATTTTTCCTAATCGGCTGATATTCTGAATCGTTTTCTCGACTCCTTTGGATACTAGTCCGTCGCCGCCCTGGAATTCCTGTCCTTCCTGGTACATATAGTAGCCCAGTATTCCTGCATCTACTGCAGTTTCAATCTTTGCTGCACATGATGGTTTCGCCCCATCACAGACGATACCCGATACAATAGCTACTGCATTTACCAGTGTATGTATGACCGCTTCATAATCCCCTCCCAGTAAATATGCAATCCCCGTTCCTGCACCACAGCCCGCACTTATTGCACCACAATAAGCAGACATACGACCAATTCCTGTCTTCTGGTGAATCGTATTCAGATTGGAAAGCACCAATGCCCGATACAGTTTTTCCTGTGTAACACCTAATTCCCTTGCATATACAATTACTGGTATAGAAGCCGTCATTCCCTGATTTCCACTTCCCGAATTAATCACCACTGGCATTTCACAACCACTCATTCTCGCATCGGAACCAGCGGCTGCCATTGCTTTTGCACGCGTCCTTACATCATTGCCAAAAGCATTTAATAAGACACTCCCAACATTAGCTCCATAATTATTTCTGATTCCTTCTTCTGCAATCGCCATGTTACAATCTATCTGTCTATCCAGAATCTCATGTACATCTTTGATATCCACACTTTCAGCAAATTCAAATATATGTGCAACATCAAGCAGACTTCTATCCGTAAGTGACACATTATTTGCCACCACTTCCCCTGCCTGATACAGCACCTCTCCGTCCTTTTCAATCTGCACAATATTCGTATGAAATCCAGCGATGCGAACCTTTGCATACTGATTTTCCCCTACATATTCGGTTATGATAATGTCCAGCTGCTCCTCGGATTCTAATGGTAGAACCTCGATTGGATTATTTTCCAGAAAAAGTGCCATGGAAATCTTCGCAACCTCCGTTACATTGGCGATTACTTCCAAGGCTTTCGTTGCATCACCTCCGGCAATACCAATTGCCACTGAGGTCTCAATTCCCTTTCTGCCATCTGTATTCGGAACAATTACACTCTTTACATTCTTAATAATATTTCCACTCACTTCCACCTTCACGCGGTCTGGATAGGCGCCCAACACATCTCTTGCCTTTGCCGCACAATAAGCAATCGCAATTGGCTCTGTGCACCCCATTGCTGGAACTAATTCTTCTCTTAATATCTGCAAATAATTCTGATATAAATCATCTTCTTTTTTCATACAAACACCACCTCTCTCTAAAAAGAACCCTAAGACAGACTTCAGTGTCTTAGGGTTCTTCCCTCTAATGTATCATCTTTATATCCTTTTTTCAACTCTTACTGAATCGTAAGATTCGTATAGCCCATCAGACTCTCGTCAACCGCTCTCGCAACTTCGCGACCTTCGCGGATTGCCCATACAACCAGGGATTGTCCACGGTGCATATCACCTGCAGTAAATACGTTTTCTACCGACGTTTTGTATGCGCCTTCCTCTGTTTTTACATTGCTGCGCTGGTTGGTTTCTACCTTAAAGGCATCGGTGATATATTTTTGTGAACCTAAGAATCCGGCTGCAATCAAAACGATTTCTGCATCTATTGTTTTTTCACTACCGGCAACCTCCTGCATATTCATGCGTCCTGTTTCACTATCTTTTTCCCATGATACGCTTACGATTTTAACTGCTTTCAGGTTCCCACTTTTGTCCTTGATAAATTCCTTTACCGTAGCTTCATAGATACGTGGGTCGTGTCCAAATAATGCAATCGCTTCCTCCTGACCATAATCGGTCTTACAGATTTTCGGCCATTCCGGCCACGGATTATTTTCTGCTCTGCTGTCTGGTGCCTTTGGCATCATTTCGATTTGGGTCACACTCTTTGCTCCGAGTCGGATTGAGCTTCCCACACAGTCATTTCCAGTATCTCCACCACCAATTATAACCACATTTTTGCCCTTAGTAGACACATATTTTCCATCGTCAAATTTACTGTCCAAAAAGCTTTTCGTCACTTGACTCAAGAAGTCAACCGCAAAATAAATACCCTTTGCATCACGTCCGGGTACATTGATATCTCTCGGATTAGAGGCTCCACAGGTAAGTACTACCTTATCATAATGCTCTAATAAATCTTTTGCCTTCAAGTCCTTACCTACATCTGTATTGGTAAGGAAGGATACACCTTCTTCCTTCATGATAGCAGCTTTTCGGTCAATAATATTCTTTTCCAGCTTCATGTTTGGAATTCCATACATCAATAATCCACCGATGCGGTCATGCCGTTCATAAACAGTAACGGAATGTCCCCTTTTATTTAACTGGTCTGCGGCTGCCAGACCGGAAGG
>JAQUYA010000028.1:28996-31730 GCA_028692055.1 Lachnospiraceae bacterium
TGTGGTATAATTTTCTTGAATTTCGGTAAATACTCACCGAAGTTATCCAAAATTTTCTTTCCTTTTTCTGAATTCGTAAGACTCACGTGGTCTTTTATCATATCTTTTAATTCAAGTACATCATACTTGGAAGTAATCTCACTGGAGGATACCATTTCTTTATTAATTTTCGTGTAAATATCACTATTTTCGTCCAGCACATAGGCAACACCGCCACTCATGCCGGCTGCAAAGTTCTTGCCAATCGTACCAAGTACCACCACGCGGCCCCCTGTCATATATTCACATCCATGGTCACCCATACCCTCGACAACTGCTTTCGCACCTGAATTACGCACACAGAAACGTTCTCCGGCGACTCCGTTGATATAAGCTTTTCCGCTGGTTGCACCATAGAGTGCCACATTACCAATGATAATATTCTCATCCTGCTTAAACCGACTTCCTTTTGGCGGATACACAATCAGCTTGCCACCTGATAATCCTTTTCCAAAATAATCATTACTGTCACCTATTAATTCCAATGTAAGTCCCCTTGGAATAAATGCACCAAAGCTCTGTCCACCGGCTCCATTGCATAAGATGCGATACGTATCTTCTTCCAGTGTATCATCAAATCGTTTGGTAATCTCGGAACCCAGAATCGTACCAAATGCCCGGTCGGTATTTTTCACATCAACCTCGATACTCCGTTTTTGTTTTAAATCCATTGCTTTTTCCAATTGTTTAAGCAGAACTCTTTCGTCCATGGTTTTCTCCAATTGGAAATCAAATACCTGTTTGGGGTCAAAGATAACTTTTTGTTTCATTTCTGTATATGGATTGTCTAGGATATTCCGCAGGTCAATCTTTGCTGGGTTTCCTTTTAGGTTCTCTTTTACCGTTAATAAATCCGTTCTACCCACTAGTTCATCTACAGCCTTTACACCCAGTTTTGCCATATATTCACGTAATTCCTGTGCAATGAACTTCATAAAGTGAATGACGTATTCCGGTTTTCCCTTAAATCTCTTACGTAGCTCCGGATTCTGTGTAGCAATACCAACCGGACAGGTATCCAGATTACAGACACGCATCATCACACAGCCCATCGTTACCAGTGGTGCTGTTGCAAAACCAAATTCTTCCGCTCCGAGTAATGCTGCAATCGCAACATCTCTGCCACTCATTAATTTACCATCAGTTTCAATCCGTACTTTATTACGAAGTCCATTCATAATCAGCGTTTGGTGTGTCTCTGCAAGTCCGAGCTCCCATGGAAGTCCTGCATTGTGAATGGAGTTCCGTGGTGCAGCTCCGGTTCCACCATCATAGCCGGATACCAGAATAACCTGTGCGCCTGCCTTTGCAACACCTGCTGCAACTGTTCCGACACCTGCTTCCGATACCAGTTTTACCGAAATACGCGCGTCCATATTGGCATTTTTGAGGTCATAAATCAATTGCGCCAAATCCTCAATGGAGTAAATATCATGGTGTGGTGGCGGTGATATCAAGCCTACGCCCGGTGTCGAATGTCTGGTCTTTGCTACCCATGGATAAACCTTTCCGGCAGGCAGATGTCCACCTTCGCCCGGTTTCGCTCCCTGCGCCATTTTGATTTGAATCTCTTTGGCACTCACCAGATATCTGCTGGTAACACCGAAACGACCGGAAGCTACCTGCTTAATTGCAGAGCAGCGATCCAAACCATCCTTCCCGATAGACAATCTTTCCAAATCCTCGCCACCTTCACCGGAATTTGATTTTCCATGTAGCTGATTCATGGCAATCGCCAGCGTTTCATGTGCTTCCTGTGAGATAGAACCATAGGACATCGCACCTGTTTTAAATCGGGTCACGATAGACTCTACACTTTCTACTTCTTCAATTGGAATTGCCTTTTTTGGGTATTTAAAGTCCATTAATCCACGCAGGTTCTTGATGGAATTTTCATCGTTTACCAAGGCGGTATATTGCTTAAATAAATCATAATCGTTTCGTTTGGTCGCTTCCTGCAGGAGATGAATCGTTGCCGGATTGTACAAATGTTCATCTGCACCACTCCGCATCTGGTGATGTCCCGGACTGTCCAGAGTGAGGTCCGTTGCCAATCCCAAGGGATCAAATGCAGCAGAATGCAATTCATCTACTTCCTTTTCAATGTCTTTTATTGAAATACCACCGACACGGCTGACGGTATTGGTAAAATACTTATTTATGACATCGGTGTCAATACCGATCGCTTCAAAAATCTGAGAACCCTGATAGGATTGAATTGTAGAAATTCCCATTTTCGATGCAATTTTGACAATGCCGTGAAGCACTGCGTTATTATAATCATCTACGGCTGCATAATAATCTTTATCCAGCATTCTGTTTTCAATTAATTCTTTGATAGATTCCTGTGCAAGATACGGATTAATGGCACAGGCACCATAACCTAGTAAGGTTGCAAAATGATGTACTTCTCTCGGTTCTCCTGATTCCAAAATCAGCGCCACACTGGTTCTCTTTTTGGTCTTTACCAGATGCTGATTCAGTGCGGATACCGCTAACAGGGACGGAATCGCAACATGGTTTTCATCTACGCCTCTGTCTGACAGAATCAAAATATTAATCCCATCTCGGAATGCTCTGTCTACCTCTACAAATAATTTTTCAATCGCCCGTTCCAGACTCGTATTTTTATAATAGATGATCGGAACTACCTCTACCTTAAATCCTTCTGCCTTCATACTCTTAATCTTCAAAA
>JAQUYA010000029.1:0-2128 GCA_028692055.1 Lachnospiraceae bacterium
ATAATTTTTAAAAAAATATAATTTGGTGTAAATTTGGTGTAAATACAAAAAAATAAGGCGTTCCGATTTCTCGAAACGCCTTATTTTACAGTGTTTTTAATGATTAATCAACAGCGATGATTTCTTTCTTGTTGTAAGAACCACAAGCTTTACATACTCTGTGAGGCATCATTAAAGCACCACATTTGCTGCATTTTACTAATGTTGGAGCACTCATTTTCCAGTTTGCTCTTCTTTTATCTCTTCTACCTTTGGAAGATTTATTTTTTGGACAAATAGACATTGTTACACCTCCTTATTATTTGCATTAAAGATATCTTTTATAACTGCCATTCTAGGGTCGGGTACAAATGCATCGCATTCGCATTCCCCAGTGTTCAAGTCTTTTCCACATACCTTGCAAATTCCTTTGCAATCTGTTTTACATAAAACTTTCATTGGCCAGTTCATCAATAATTCTCTGCTAATTAGGCTTTCTACATTAAGCTGATACCCTTCCATGAAATTATCTTCATTGGGCTCTTCTGTTTCTATCGACGGTGCAAGCACCTCAATGGAAAAAGAGATATCAAATGTATATTCCACATCTTTCAGGCATCTGTCACAGCTCATCATAAGCACTACCTGTGTTTGCACATCAAGCTCTGCTTTTCCGCTTCCGATGTTGGTTGCTTTTAAGCTGACAGGCTTTTTTCTTACAATTGGGAAATCTCCTAATCTGCAATGATAAGTCTGCATTTCCAACTCAGCTTTGTAATTTTCTGTTTTATCTGCTGATGTAAGTACATCCGATAGATTCACTAACATAGTAAACTCCTATTCACACCTAACCCATTATACATACCATATTTATTATTGTCAACTAATTTTTATAAGGCAATGTGTTTCTCTTGCAATTGCCAATTCTTCATTCGTAGGAATGACTAATACTTTAACTTTTGAGTCCTTTGTAGAAATCACAGTATCCTCACCACGTTTATTGTTTTGTTCTGCATCAATCGTAATTCCCAAATATCCTAGTCTTTCACCTATCAGCTTACGAATTAACGGACTGTTCTCGCCTAAGCCTGCGGTAAAGCATATCGCATCTACTCCATTCATTGCTGCAGCATATGCACCGATATATTTTACTACGCGATATGCAAATGCCGTCATGGCACGAACAGATGCCGTCTGTCCCGCTTCGTATGCGTCTTCCAAATCTCTGAAGTCAGAGGAAAAGCCACCGGACAAACCTAATACACCGGATTCTTTATTTAGAACATTCATAATTTCATCTACCGATTTCCCCTCTTTATGTGCAATAAACTCCATAATGGATGGGTCTAAATCACCGGAACGTGTCCCCATGATTAATCCCTCCAATGGCGTTAATCCCATGGAGGTATCTATTGATTTTCCATTTTCTACTGCTGATACGGAAGCACCATTTCCAAGATGGCACACGATAATCTTCATTGTCGTATACTCTCTGCCTAATACTTCTGCCGCCTTTTTTGATACATAAGAATGACTGGTACCATGAAATCCATATCTTCTAATCTTGTATTTTTCGTAATAGCTGTAAGGAATGGCATATAAATATGCTTCTTCCGGCATAGTCTGGTGAAATGCAGTATCAAATACTGCAACCATTGGTGTTTTTGGCATTAATTTTTGGCATGCAGTAATTCCAATTAAATTCGCAGGGTTATGCAATGGTGCCAGATCACTGCATTCCTCAATGGCTTTCATCACTTCATTCGTAATAATGGTCGCTCTTGCAAATTTTTCTCCACCATGTACGATACGGTGTCCAACTGCTCCGATTTCTGAAAGACTGCTGATAACTCCTGTCTTTGCATCGGTAAGTGCATCTAAAACGAGCTGAATGGCTTCTACATGACTCGGCATGGGAGCCTGTGTCTTTTTCTTTTCTCCACCCTTTGGTGTATATACCATCTGGCTTCCATTGATTCCAATTCTTTCGCAGAGTCCTTTTGCAATGATTTCTTCGGAGACTGCATCAATGAGTTGAAATTTCAAGGAAGAACTTCCACAGTTCACTACTAATATTTTCATGATAAATTCCCTTCTCTTATTCCGTATTGTGTAAACACATACTTCGCATTTGTGTAAACACATACTT
>JAQUYA010000029.1:2228-17605 GCA_028692055.1 Lachnospiraceae bacterium
CATTTGTGTAAACGCGTACTTCGTACGCCATCATTCGCTACGGCTTTGCCTTCGCTCATGATGGACGCTCGCCAAATAGACATTTTTGCATGCAAGCATGCAAAATGTCTACTTGGCTCGCTGTTTACACAAGCTGCGCTTGAACTGCTGTTAACGCAACGCCGCCTACGATGTCCTGCCAGTTGCAGCCTCTGGATAAATCGTTTACTGGTTTTGCGATTCCCTGAAGCATTGGGCCGTATGCTTCTGCTTTCGCTAATCTCTGTACTAACTTGTATCCGATATTTCCGGCATCCAGGTTTGGGAAAATAAGTACATTGGCCTTTCCGCCAAGTTCACTATCCGGTGCTTTTGATTTTGCTACCGATGGAACAAGTGCTGCATCGGTCTGTAATTCACCATCTAACATAAGATGCGGATATTGTTCATGTGCGATTCTGGTAGCCTCTACCACCTTATCCACCAATGGATGCTTTGCGCTTCCCTTCGTGGAATGGGACAGCATTGCAATAATCGGTTTTGCATCGACTAAGGTTTTGAAGCTTTTTGCACTTGTATCTGCAATCGCTGCCAGTTCTTCTGCGGTCGGATCCTGATTCAGTCCGCAGTCTGCAAACAGGAATGTTCCCTGCTCACCCATGATACAATCTGGAACATCTAAAATGAAGAATGCAGATACTAATTTCACACCAGGAGCTGTCTTCAGAATCTGAAGGGATGGTCTTAATACATCCGCGGTCGCATGGCACGCGCCTGCCACCATTCCATCCGCATCATTTGCTTTAACCATAATTACACCGAAGGTAAGATAATCTGTTAATAATATCTCCCTTGCCTTTTCTTCAGTCATTCCCTTCGCTTTTCTTGTTTCAAATAGAATATTTACATATTCCTCTAGCTTGTCTGTCTTTTCCGGATTAATTATCTGGACACCCTCTAGGTTTACTTCCAGCCATCTGGCACCATCCATGATTTTCTCTTCCTGACCAATCATGATAATATTTGCAATACCCTCCTGTAAAATATGAGCTGCAGCAATTAAAGTTCTCTTATCACTCGTTTCCGGTAAAACAATCGTTTTTTTATCTGCTCTTGCTTTTTCTTTAATCCTGTCAATATAAGACATCTTCATTTCCTCCAATATGTTTTTCACACGTTTCTATCTACTCTGTTACATTAAAAATCAGCTTGCAAATAAGCGCCGTAAATTAATTTAATTATAAGCTTTTTTTCTCTTGTATACAACATCATAAACCCTTAAATATTGTGCTAAATGAAGTACAAACGCGCATTGTTTTCTTTTTCAAAACATGATACTCTGTTACTATCAAAATCTTAGTAAAACAGGCGTTTTAATTGTTAAATTATTATTTATATTGTTAAATTATTATTTATATTGTTATTTTTTTAACCATTTATTCCATTCATATTTATGTGCCAATTACGTATCATAAGAGGTAGTGGAATTCAAAATATAGAAAGAACAAGAGGAATTTTTTTATGAACGTCGTTGGCATTATAGCAGAATATAATCCATTTCATAATGGACACCAATACCAATTAGAAGAAGCAAAAAGAATAACCGGTGCTGACAAAGTAATCATCATTATGAGCGGTAACTTCGTACAGCGTGGTGCGCCTGCTCTCTTAGACAAATATACGCGGACACAAATGGCTCTCTCCTGTGGTGCAGACCTTGTTCTCGAACTTCCCCTCTACTACTCCTGTGGCAGTGCAGAATATTTTGCCAAAGGTGCCATTTCCCTGCTACACAAATTAGGAGTTGTAGATTCTTTATGCTTTGGCAGTGAATGTGGCGATATTGCATTACTGACACAGGTTGCAGAACTATTAGCAAATCCATCTCCAGCCCTTACCGCTTCCATAAAAAATTATCTGAAAGAGGGAAATACTTTTCCAAAAGCACGCGCATTGGCACTGGCGGATTCTATTGCCGGTGATCCATCGTCTGCTATTTCTGATGAAAAAGCCAGGGACATGGCACAGATTCTTTCTTCTCCTAATAATATTCTGGGCATTGAATATATAAAAGCACTTATATCCTGTAAAAGTACCATTACTCCTGTGACCATTTCACGTAAGGGGGCTGACTATCATGCTACTGCCCTTACTGTCGAACATAGCTCTGCCCGTGCAATTCGGCACGCTCTAAGCCAAATAGACCCTTTCATGGAAGCGGGCCTGGTATCCTCTGCTTTTCAGGAACTGCGTACGCAGGTGCCGTCCAGCGTTTTCCATTTGATGCAGGAAAGCTTTCAGCAGAATTTTCCTATTTATTCAAATGATTTATCAAAATTTCTGCATTATAAATTATTAGCAGAAGTCAGCACGGGCTATGATGCATATATGGATGTATCCACAGACTTTTCCGATCGCATTTGCAATCAGCTTCCTGCCTTTCAGAACTTTGAACAATTCTGTGAATGCTTAAAAACAAAGGACAGGACCTATACCGGAACCAGCCGCTGTCTGCTGCATATCCTTCTGAATATTACCAAAGAAAACATGAATAATTATCTTGCACACGGCATCACGCCTTATGCAAGAATGCTTGGTTTTCGTACCGATGCGAAGGAACTTCTGTCTGCAATTAAAAAGTCCGGCACCATACCTCTTCTTTCCAAATTGGCAAATGCAAGAGAGATATTGGGCCAGACCTATAAAACACCATACGCTTCCCACATGTTGGAGGAAGAAATCACTGCTTCGCATATTTATAATTCACTTGCGTTTCATAAATATCAAGCCGCTATGCGAAATGAATACCAGCAGAAAATCATAATGGTTTAATTTGGTTTAATTTTTAAAGCTATGAATTGGAGCTGGAATACGTCCACCGCGATTGATAAAATCATCACAGGAAAATTTATTAACCGGCATAATTGGTGCATAGCCAAACAGTCCACCAAATTCAACCGTTTCTCCAACACCTTTTCCAATAACCGGAATCACACGTACTGCCGTTGTCTTCTGGTTAATCATACCAATTGCCATTTCATCCGCTATCATACCTGAAATAGTGGTTGCCTTGGTATCTCCCGGAATCGCAATCATATCAAGTCCAACGGAGCATACGCAAGTCATCGCTTCCAGTTTTTCAAGAGAAAGTGCGCCTGCCTGCACGGCATCAATCATGCCCTGGTCTTCACTAACCGGGATAAAGGCTCCACTCAGTCCACCTACGTAAGAAGAAGCCATTACGCCACCCTTTTTCACCTGGTCATTTAAGAGTGCCAGAGCTGCCGTAGTTCCCGGTGCACCCGCGTATTCCAGTCCACATTCACACAAAATATCTGCAACACTGTCACCGATGGCCGGAGTTGGTGCAAGTGATAAATCAACGATGCCGAATGGAATCTGTAATCTCTTAGAGGCTTCCTGTGCAACAAGCTGACCGACACGGGTTACTTTAAATGCTGTCTTTTTGATTGTTTCACACAATACTTCAAAATTCTCGCCACGCACTTTAGATAACGCAGTCTTTACAACACCCGGTCCGCTGACACCTACATTAATAATTGCATCTCCTTCCGTTACTCCGTGGAATGCACCCGCCATAAACGGATTATCGTCTGGCGCATTGCAGAATACAACCAGTTTCATGCAGGAAACGGAGTCCTGCTCCTTTGTCAGTTCTGCAGTTTCTAATAGGATTTCTCCCATTAATTTCACCGCATCCATATTAATACCTGTTTTGGTGGAACCCAGATTAACGGAGCTGCATACACGTTCTGTTTCTTTTAAAGCCTGTGGAATCGAACGAATCAAAAGTTCATCTGCCTGTGTCATTCCTTTGGATACCAACGCGGAATATCCACCGATTAAATTAACGCCTACTTTCTTCGCCGCTCTGTCCAGTGTGTCTGCGATTGTGACAAAATCCTCCGGGCTTTTACATGCTGCACCACCGATTAAGGCAATCGGAGTTACCGAAATTCGTTTATTTACGATTGGAATGCCAAATTCTTTTTCGATTTCCTGTCCGGTTTCTACCAGATTCTTTGCTACCATTGTGATTTTATTATATATATTTTCATTTACTTTCTTTAAATCAGCATCTATACAATCCAAAAGGCTGATACCCAGTGTAATCGTTCTCACATCCAGGTTTTCCTTTTCAATCATCTTATTTGTTTCTACAACCTCAAACATATTTATCATAATCGTCTTTGTACCTTTCTATTTGTGTTCCTTTGATCTGGGATTTTCATTTAGATTCTGTGCATTTTGTCAAAAATATCTTCTCTTTGACACTTAATCATAACACCGATTTCTTCACCCATTTTATCCAAATCTGCAGAAATATCATCAAATTTCTTTCCTGCATTGTCCATGTCCACAATCATCATCATATTAAAATAGCCCTGTACAATGGTTTGTGAAATATCTAAAATATTTATCTTATTTTCTGCAAGATAGGTACACACTCTTGCAATAATTCCTACGGTATCTCTTCCTACTACTGTAATGATTGTTTTCTTCATAATTTTCTCCTTGTTTTATCCTTTTTTATAATTCAATCACTTCTGATACTTCACTTCGCCTTGCGACGCTGATTTGAAAATCATTTCCTTTATAAGGTACGTCTGCTGCTGTCACTTCTACCCGCACAGTTTCATAAGCAAGTTCCGCCAGATTGTTTTCCTGACTTAGATGTCCCAATAAAATCTTTTGCATACCATCATGTAATATCCTGCTTAATAAACGTCCCGACAATTCGTTGGATAAATGCCCACGTTCTCCTAATATTCTCTGCTTTAAATAATAGGGATAAGGTCCAACCTGTAGCATATTAATATCATGATTGGCTTCCAATAGTACTGCATCTAATCCCTGCAGACTGGCAACGGTATAATCATTATACACACCTAAATCTGTGATAATTCCTACTTTTTTATTGCCGTATGCAAATCGGTATGCCAGAGGTTCTGCCGCATCATGAGATACACGCATCGGATGTACTGCAATATCCTTTATCATCACTTTATCATCTGCCGTAATCTGGTTAAATAAATCCGTATCAATCTTTCCAACGGAACTCGTATTCATAATTGCCTGAATCGTCCCTGCTGCTGCATAAATGGGAATGCCATATTTTCTACTGATAACACCTAAGCCACTAATGTGATCCGCATGTTCATGTGTAACCAGAATGCCGTCAATGTCGCGAAGGCTCATTCCTATTTGATTAAGTCCTAATTCTGTCCTTTTGCCACTGATTCCTGTGTCTACCAGCAAATGTGTGGTATCGGAGCCCACATAAATACAATTACCACTGCTGCCACTGGCGATGCTGCATAATCTCATTTCCTACCTGTGCCTTCCTTAGTCTTTCCAATAAATCTCCAATACGTCGCCCTGTGCCAAAGGTTCCATATACTGTGCTGCTGCCCCATTCCTTTTGGTAGCAATTCCATTTCCCTTTACCTTCGATAAATCAAAGTCTATGTAATCAAAAATATCTACAAATACATATTCCGTCTTTCCATGCATCGTAACCGGTCGTCCATTTGCGATAACAGAAATTTCCTTTAATTCTTCTATATACTCCGTCTCATGCTGCTCTTCGTCTTCGATTTCTTCGTCGTCCATCTCTTCGTAGTCCATCTCTTCATTGTCCATTCCTTCATTGTCAAATCGAAGTTCTTCCGTCGTCCAGACTACCGAAAAATTCTCATATACCTTTGTGTTGGCACCTGCGCGTTTATTATTCACATAAACATTCATTGTCTGGTCAATCAAAATATCCATAAATTCTGCAATCTGCTCTATGGTATAATAATTCAGCATTTCAATCACGTCATTTTCCTGAATCTCATAATAACCGGATTGCAGACTTCCATTGACGCTTGCGAACTTTGGAAGCACCACACTTCTGTCATTTACGATAACCGTTAAAGATGCAGAATACTCCGGCAATTTCTGTATTTCCAGTTTCGCAGGCTCTCCCGTGGTTGACTCTTTCACTTCAATAATATCATTTGCATGAATACGACGGGAAATATCGGTCCTTTCTCCATTTAATGTAATTTCCGCTGCTTCTCCCAACTGTCCTCGTACAATCTTGCTCTTGCCATCCACTGTAAAATTCAATTCTTTTCCTCTGCGTGGAAATAATGCCTCTTTGGAAAACTCTGCCTGCATTGCTGCATCTACGATAGCAAGTTTATTATTATCATATAATTTTACTCGTTCCCCATTAAAGGTTACATAGATAAAATTGTTGCTTTGCTCATAGAAATTCAGACAAATACCGATTGGGGTCACCAATAAGGAATCTTTCTCAATTCCTTCTTCTAAGAATTCAATTGCCTGCATTACTTCTTTTCCACGCAATGCAACTCTTTCTTTTTGAATACCAAGCTCTGCTGCCAGCTTGTCTGTGTAAGTTTCTATCTTACCACCTCCACCGACTACAAAGACTGCACTTACAGATTTTCCTCCATTTAATTCCTTGATTTTATCTGCAACCTGCTGCGTCATCGAATCAACCTTTGCTTCTACCATACCCAATACTTCTTCCTTGGTAATCGTCTGTGGAAGTGCCATAATATCCTGATACTCCACAATATCGTTATTCATAATGCCGCGTTTTATCTTCTCTGCCATAGCAAAATCAACCAGACAATTCTGTGCAATGATTTCCGTCAGGCTATCCCCTGCACATGGCAGCATTCCATAAGCAACAATGCTTCCGTCCTTTGTTATCGAAATATCAGAGGTTCCTGCACCGACATCTACCAAGGCAATATTCAGCATACGAAAACTCTCCGGAATCGCAACCTGTATCGCGGCAATTGGCTCTAACGTAAGATTTGAGACTTCCAAATCTGCTAAATGCACCGCCCGGTATAGACCGTCTACCACATCATCCGGCAAAAAAGTCGCAATTAATTCTTCTGCGATGATATGTGCCTTATGATTCTCCAGATTACTCATCGGATTCCCATTCATATAATAATGAATAATGGAATAACCCACACAGTAAAACTTTTCTTCTGATGTATTGATTCTTTGAAATTCCGCATAAGCTTTTTCTACACCGGCAGAATCCAATGCATAGATATCTTCTGTCGTAATTACCTTATCTACCCCTAAGTCTACCTCGACCGAAGTGGTTACCGTCTGCAGCACACGACCGGCTGCTGCAATACAAACTTCAGTTATTTTTCTACCAGTCTTTTGTTCCAGAGCTTCTTTCACACGCCTAATAGTATCGCCCACTTTATTAATGTCATGTATCTGTCCATCCAGCATGGCTCTGGTTTCATGTTCTCTTATTTCCTGCGCAACAACATAAAATTTGGAATCGGATTTGTAACCAACGGTTCCTACGATACTTCTCGTACCGATGTCAAGACCAAATACTAACTGTCCGGGATATTGATTTACATCTAACATAAATATGCCCCCAATTTATCATCTATTTGCTTATATGCATCTTCAATCGCGTTACTATTATCTATCACAGTAGAACAGTGCTTACGAAATAGTTCTTCTGATAACTGTCCTTCTATTATCTGATGTATTTTTTCTTCAGAATACCCACGTGATTCCATCAGTCGAACCCTGCGAATATCTTCTCTCGTATAAATATACCACAATTCATCTAAAATTGTATCATAATGTTCTTCAATTAATAAAGCGGCCTCCAAAAAAAAGAAGTCATAGACTCCTCTTTTCGCCTCCTTCTGCAATTCCTGTCTGACATATTCTTTTACCGCAGGATGTACAATAGCATTTACCTGCTGTAAAAGTTCTTTATCTGCAAATATTTTAGAAGCCATTTTAGTGTTTTGAATCGTTCCGTCTTCCTGAAGGATATCTTCTCCCAGTAAAGCCACGATAGGCGCATAACATACTTCACCCGGCTCCTCCAGGTGTCTGGCGGCAACATCGGCTAAAATAATTCTACAATTATAGTGCTCCTTTATATATGCCAGGATAGCTGACTTACCAGAGCCAACGCCCCCTGTAATTCCGATTGTATGCATAGAAATAACCATGCCTTTCTAAAGATCTGCACGCTCTGTCTATTTTGCTTCGTACCAATTATCGCCCGTATGCAAATCAATTGCAAGTGTCACTGCCAAATCAGCTGCCTGCTGCATTTGTTCTGTCAGTATTTTTTCGACCTGTTCGATTTCCTCTTTTCGAGTTTCTATCAGTAGTTCATCATGCACCTGTAATATCAATTTAGACTGTAAGCCCTGTTTCTTTAATTCCTGCCATACCCTTATCATTGCTATCTTAATGATGTCTGCGGCAGTTCCCTGAATCGGTGAATTCATGGCTACACGCTCCCCAAAGGAACGTTGCATAAAATTACTGGATTTTAATTCCGGTATGGGTCTTCGCCGTCCAAACATCGTCGTCACATAGCCATCCTCTTTTGCCTGTTCCACTAAATGCTCCAGAAATTCTTTGACCTTCGGATAAGTGGCGAAATACTGTTCAATGTAGCCTGCTGCCTCTTTTCTGGTAATGCTCAGGTCCTGACTTAGTCCAAAGGAGCTGATCCCATATACAATTCCAAAATTAACTGCTTTCGCATTTCTTCTTTGTAAATCCGTTACCTCCTCAAAGGGAATATGAAATACCTGTGATGCCGTAATTCTGTGAATATCCTGGTCTGTCCGATATGCCTCAATCAATTGCCCATCACCTGACATATGTGCTAGTATTCGAAGTTCTATCTGCGAATAATCGGCATCCATAAATACACAGCCTTCTTCCGGCACAAATACCTTTCGAATCAGCCTGCCTAATTCCATACGCATCGGTATATTTTGAAGATTTGGCTCTGTAGAGCTGATACGCCCAGTTGCTGTAATCGTTTGATTAAACGTACTATGAATACGATTATCTGCTGCAATACAATTACCAAGCCCATCTGCATAGGTGGATTTTAGCTTTGTAAGTCCACGATACTCTAATATTTCTGATACAATCGGGTGTTCCGGTGCCAGCTTTTCCAAAATTTCCGCCGCTGTGGAATAACCTGTTTTTGTTTTCTTTCCACCTGGAATTTCCAGTTTTTCGAATAGTATTTCACCCAGTTGCTTTGGAGAATTAATATTGAATTCCACCCCTGCCTGCTTATGAATGGAAGCTTCCAATTCCTGTATTCTTCCAACGAGTGCTTCGCCATAATTTTTCAGTTCATCTGCCCGTATGCCAATTCCGTTTATTTCCATTTCATATAGAACCTGTGTCAATGGCATTTCCATCTCCCTGAACAACTGCAGCATCTTCGTTTCTGCCAGAGCCTTTTCCAATATCTCGCAGGCTTTCCAAGCAGTAAACGCCCGAAAACATACATATTGGAAACAAGCAGTTTCCTTTTCACTTACCGCCTTTACATAGGATAACTTTTCCAAGGCTTCTGACCGTCCGGGAATTATCATATCCAGATATTCTTTTGCAATATCCTCTATCTCATAATCATTTTTCAGTGGATTCAGTAAATATGCTGCCAGCTGGACATCAAAAAAATGCACTGTATCCACTGGTTGTAAATACCCGTAATCACGTTTCAAATCAAATCCGGAAAGTGTCTGTAGCTGGCTTTCCTTTGCTATATGCTGTAATTTTCCAATCAGATACTCTTTTGTCACAAATCCCTGTGCCTCCAGAAAATACGTATCTTCCTCTCCATAACAGAGAGTCAGTCCTACAAAATCAGCTTTCTCTTTGCTGTCTTCTACAATATAAAAAGCAACACTCTTCTGCTTTTCTGCCTTTGCAAATACCCTTTCTGCTTCCTCCAGTTCAGTAACCCTGCGAAAGGATTCCACCTGCGTATTAGTCGTGGTTTCATTTCCATGAAAACGCTTTAACAGATTTTTAAATCCCAGCTTTTGAAACCACTCATAGGCCTCCTGCGTATAAAAATCCCCAATCACAGCCTGTTCTAACGGATAGTCAATATCTGCATTGACTTCAATCGTTGCCAATACCTTGCTCAAATCAGCCAGCTCTTTATTTTCCTGTAAGGAGGCTTTTATACTTTTTTTCGTAAGTGATTCTATATTCGCATAGATATTTTCAATCGAACCATAGGTCGTCATCAATTCCGTTGCCGTCTTTTCTCCTACCTTTGGTACTCCCGGAATATTATCCGCGGTATCTCCCATCAGTGCTTTTAATTCTATGAACTGCTCCGGTGTCACCTGATACTTTGCTACTACATCTTCGGCATAATAATCTTCGATTTCCGTCTTACTGCCCTTCGTCTTTGGGATTCTGATTTTAATATGCTCTGTCGCAATCTGCAGTAAATCCCGATCCCCGGATACCAGGGAAACCTCCTTTCCGGATTGTTCCGCACGCTTTGCTATCGTACCCAGAATATCATCTGCTTCCAATCCGGCTTTTTCCATGATGGTAATACCCATGGCGTATAATACTTCTTTGATAACCGGCAACTGCTCTCTTAATTCCTCCGGCATGGGCTTTCTTGTTCCCTTATAGGCCTCATATATTTTATGGCGGAAGGTAGGTGCCTTTACATCGAAAGCTACCATGAGATATTGTGCCTGTTCCTCTTCTAATATTTTAAAAAGTATATTTAAGAACCCATAAATTGCATTGGTATGCATTCCTTCTGCATTGGTCAAATCCGGGACTCCATAAAATGCTCTGTTTAAAATACTGTTGCCATCAATTAATACTAACTTCTCACTCATTTAGTTTACGCTCCTTTTAGCATCTTATAGCACAAGAAAATAAAGCAATACCACGATTAGTCCAAGCGTAATTGCGATTTCAGACAGAATGAAAAAAGTACTAAAACGTCTTTTACGCTCCAACCGTTTTATTGACTGTATTAATTTATCATCTAATTCTCTTTCCACGTCCAGAGTATCCCCATCTTCTAAACGCTGCATACCCTCGGTAATCAAAAACTGAATCGCCAGTTCCTCTTTACAGGGATTGCAATTAGTCACATGTTCTATGAAGACCTTTAATCCTTTATCCTCCAACTCATTCTTCAAATATAGTGGAATAAGCCGTTCAAAATCTTTACAGTTCATCTAGCACTCCTTTGTTATCCAGTGCAGTTCTTCTCTCTGCCTCTTATCAATCGGTATGAATCTTCTTCTCGAAGGCTGCTACCGGAATTGGTTTTGAGAAATAATAACCTTGTCCATAATTACAACCCGCTTTTTGAAGTAGCTCTATCTGTTCTTTGGTTTCCACGCCCTCCGCGATGATAGAAAAGTGTAACTGTTTTGCCATATGAATTACATATTTCAAAATCGTTTTGCCTCTCCCTTTAGCATCCTGCCCAAGGAGGAACTTCATATCCAGCTTTATGACATCTACCGGGGCTTCCTGCAGCATATTCAGCGAAGAATAGCCACTTCCAAAGTCGTCCATCATAATCGTAAAACCTCTTTGCTGTAAACGTTCTAAAACATGAAATACCATTTCCGAGTTCTCAGCATAGGCACTTTCTGTTACCTCTAAGCGCAGATACTCGGCTTCAATGTCATACTTTTCAATCAGCGATACCATCGTTCCATAGAAATCCGATAAGTAAAAGTTTAATCTGGACACATTTACAGACAAAGGAACGATTCTTTTTCCTTCCTTCTTCCATTTTGCCAATAACTGACATGTCTTTTCCCATACATAATAATCTATTTTGCTTATCAATCCATTCTTCTCAAATAATGGCAAAAATTCTCCTGGTGGAAGTATCCCATTTACCGGATGGCACCAGCGAACCAATGCTTCTCCTCCAATTAACTCCTGTGTATCCAGTTTTACTTTTTCCTGAATAAAAATGACAAACTGACCTTCCTCAATTGCAGATTTCATTTCGTTGATAATCTTTTGATCATGAATGATATTCTCCCGCATACTGCTGTTATAAATAGCAAAGTGCTGCAATTCATTTCCCTTTATGCTTGCCGCTGCCAGATTCGCCCTGTCACACATAAGACTAACTGGAATATTTTCCTCTACATTGTAAATGCCTGTTGCAACCCGAATTCTAAAATCCAGTGGATAGATTTTAAAATGTTCATCTATTTTCTTTTCCATTTTCTGAATATCATATAATTCACAATATGGCAGACATAGAATGAAATTATCTGACCCCATATAACCGGCAATACCTTTTCTTTCATCTGCGAGCTTCTGTAAAAATGCTGCCATATCCCGCAATACCTTATCTCCTTCGACAATGCCAAATAAATCATTGACAATCTTAAACTGCTCAATATCGCAGGCATATAGCTGATATTTCTCTTTGGGATTCTCCTTTAATACTTTTTCAACTTTCTGGTAAAATGCAAACCGATTGTACAGATTGGTCAATTCATTTATTTCCAGTTTTTTCTGATATGTTTCTATTTCTTTTTTTCTCACTAATTCTTTAGTTCGCTTATTCTTATGTGCATTCCATAGAAATAAAAGGAAAACCAGAAAAAGAACGAAAACAGCTCCAAAATAACGATACATATAGACCGCTTCCATTAAATGCAGTTTATAGGGATTTGAAATCGTATAGGTACTGATAATCTGCTGACTGGTCTTCTCGCTAATACAGTCAATGGTTTTATTTATGATAGACATCACTATCGGGTCTATATCCTGATTCGCAACAATACAGGTGTTTCCCTGTATGGATTCTTCTGAACAAATCAAAAGGTTACTGTATTTTGGTCGTTGCAGCGAATAACTTCCCAGAAATTCGTTTTGTATCGTTGCATCCGCTTTCCCCAGTATAACTGCATCCAGGCATTCTTCATTGGTCTGGCAAAGCATGATTTCAATATTCTGATAATGCTCTTTCAGATAATTCTGCATCATTGGAAAACTGACAGGCAAAGCTATCCTACGCCCTTCCAAAGATTGTGACAGATTATTATCCTTGCAAATAGCCACATAATTAAACGTAAGCAGTTCCTTTGATACCTGTAAATCCGGATTATTTATGTAAGCATCCGAACGCATCATACCGGACATAATATCAATTCCCTTGCGGCTTAACAGTTCTTTCTCCGGATTGCTGTCGAGTGCAATCGGAACCATTTCAAAAACCAATCCGCTTTTTTTTCCTATTTCCTTGATAAATTCTTCACAAATCCCATCCATTTTACCATCTATCTGCGCCGTAAATGGATAATAATTCTGAAAGAGTCCTATCTGTATGGGCTCTTTCTTTTGTATGTATTCTGCTTCTTCTCTGGTTAATAAAGGTTGTTCGTAATTTACCCGGTTTCCATAATGTGTTTGATAGAGCTTTGTCTCAAAATCCGGATAAGTGACCTTTATCTCCTTAATCGCTTCATCAATTTGTTTCGTAAGCTTGTAATCTTCTTTATTTAAGATAATATAAAAAGGTTCCGGATTAAATTTGGCAACGATTTTCATATCGTCATGTCTGGAAAAACTCCCTGAGGAAAACATATCAATCTCGCCCCTACGCAAAGCCTCTTTTTGTAAAGCTTCTGTTTCATATACAAACTCCTGAAAGGTAAAATGATGTGCCTCGGCATATTCCTCCATGCGCTCCTTATGAATACCTCCTGACAACACTCCGATTCTGCAATGCTTCATCGCTTCATAGTCTTCATAATAAATTTCATTATTATCCAGCAGTGTATAGAGCATGGTTTCCTCTATCCCGATTGGAGTTTCCACAAAATCATAGACACTCTCTCTATTCTGCGTTTTGGCTGCGGGACACACGATATCCAGCTCGCCTTCTTTTAACTTTTTCAGACAATTATCCCATGTGTCACATACATAGGTGAATTCCAATCCTGTCATTTCTGTAATTTTTTGAAAATAATCGACACCATAGCCTTCACATTCACCAGACACCTCATTCGGGGAAATAAACCCTTCATAATCGATATATCCGACTCTCAAAGGTTCCTTTGCCTGTACCGGAAGCGCACAAAAATAAGCCACACTTAATATCGTAATTAATAAAATGAATAATTTCGTCTTCTTCATCGTGTGCCCCCCATATCTTATTTTATAGTTCTATTTGTATATTCTTCGAAATACTGCAATTGCATTATCTTTTGCAAGACATTCTCCCTGTTCTTCCAAATAAGCCAGTCGCATACTACTGCAGGTTTCCATAACCGCAAATTCCAATGCCAAACGGCATACTAATAAGAATTTTATCTGTTTACATCTTCCTTTTTCAATTGCCATATAATATGCATTTTTATTGTGTTCCTTGTAGATACTGCTTTTTACATAAAATCGTTCTGGAATCTGCGCACTAAATGCCCCGATATCCTGTAGGCTTTGAAAACGGCAAACATATAAATCGGGAATACTTTTCTTGTCAAATGCTTCCGGCTTGTCCTTACCTTTTACCGGCTTTGCACTTTTTCTATTTTTTTCTATCTCCTGTTCTTCCATTATCTGCGGATTTATTTTTCTCAGTTCTTCCAGGAGTGCCTCTTTATTGTTTCCAAACTCTTCCACAGATTCTACCACTTCATCAAGTTTTTTCTGGCGTTCTTCCTCTGTCAAATTTTCCACAGACTGTAGAAAGGCATCTGCCATATCATTCCCTATTTTAGAAGCAATTTCTGCTGAAAGTTCCTCCTGCGTCAGCTTGTGATTGGAAAAAGTAATTGCCAGCCCCATCTTTGGTAAAGGCTGTAATTGTAATTGAGTCATTCCACGTTCCTGTTCATAACCGACTTCATCGACTGCTTTATCAATCAGCAGTTCCACAAAATCCTTCACTTTTTTATTTTTCTTTATAAAATCTTCCAGTTCCACATCATACGCATCCATTTCTTCCTTAGACACGATACATCTTACTGTGTTTTCATCAATTTTTGTAAATTTCATAGGCACTCATCTTTCTAAATAGTATCATTCTTTTTTATATCTGCACTCTATAGTATAACCTAAAAATGCACGAAAAGAAAGTCCCCACTTCCTTTCGTGCATTTTCTTACTTTTTGTTTTTTGGTATGGACAACATTGCAACCGCTGCAATAATACATAAAAAACCGGTAAAATCAATCGGTAAAAATGTCACATGAAAAAATATAACACTTGCCACAGTAGCTGTTAATGGTTCAACTGCTGCATACAGGCTCGCCTTAGAAGCTCCAATTAATCGTACACCCTCCATATATGCCACAAATGCCAATATGGTTCCAAACATAATAATAACAAATAGACCAGTAATTGTCATCCCATCCCAGATAATTTTATTCTTTTCCCAGGGTCTTACGAAAACAGACAGAAAAACACCTCCAATTAACATGCCCCAGCCAACGATTAAGAATGTATTATACTTATGGATTAATTGAATCGGCAATAAGTTATAAAGAACCATGGCCGCTGCTGAGAGCAGGCCCAAA
>JAQUYA010000029.1:17705-23336 GCA_028692055.1 Lachnospiraceae bacterium
GGGTTATGTTTATTTACTGCAGGAGAAGGGATTTGAACCCTCACATTGTCACCAACGGTGGATTTTGAGTCCACTGCGTCTGCCGTTCCGCCACTCCTGCAAATCTTTATTATAAGAGTTATAATAATTCTAACTCTCGGTCATGGATATGTATAGTCTTGATGCCTTATGAATATAATCACCAAACTTCCACAGCCGAAATATATAATACCATATCCGGCTGTGATTAGCAAGTCCATTTTTTATAAATTTAATGTAGCATTTAATCTAAAAATTTTAATTCAAATCTAACTTCTGATAAATATCAAAACAATCCAGCGTAGCAAAATAGTCCTTTGGTGTTTCTGCCCTTCTGATTAATTGAACACTTCCATCCTCTTTTAAAAGTAACTCTGCAGATTTTAATTTTCCATTATAATTGTATCCCATAGAAAATCCATGTGCACCGGTATCGTGAATTACCAAACGGTCGCCAATTTCAATTTCCGGCAGCATTCTATCAATTGCAAATTTATCACAATTTTCGCACAAGGAGCCAACAACATCATATTTATGATCACAGGTCTCCTCTTCTTTTCCCAGTACCGTTATATGGTGATAAGCCCCATAAATTGCTGGCCGCATCAAATTAACCGCACATGCATCACAACCAATGTATTCCTTATGTGTATGTTTCTCATGAATCGCCGTTGTTACGAGATGACCATAAGGCCCCATCATAAAGCGACCCATTTCCGTATATAATGCAATATCTCCCATTCCTGCTGGAACTAAAACTTCCTCAAAGACCTTGCGAACGCCTTCTCCAATGACATGAATATCATTACCCTCCTGATCTGGCTGATAAGGTATTCCTACTCCGCCGGATAAATTAATGAATGTAATATTTACGCCCGTTTCCTTTTGAAGTTGCACTGCAACTTCAAACAATTGTCTTGCAAGAATTGGATAATAGTCATTCGTTACTGTATTACTTGCAAGAAATGCATGAATACCAAAATTTCTTACTCCTTTTTCTTTTAAAATCTTAAATCCCTCAAATAATTGTTCCGTTGTAAAACCGTATTTTGCATCCCCTGGATTATCCATAATACCATTACTGATGGTAAATACTCCACCCGGGTTATAGCGACAGCTTAATGTTTCCGGCAATTTTCCAATCGTTTTTTCCAAATATTCAATGTGGGTAAAATCGTCTAAGTTAATGATTGCACCAATTTTATTCGCATATTCATATTCCTCTGCCGGTGTTTCATTTGAGGAAAACATGATGTCCTCTCCAGCAACCCCCATCGCATTGCTTAACATTAATTCAGTCAGGGAAGAGCAGTCACAGCCACATCCGCATTCTCTTAAGATATTGATTAGTGATGGATTCGCATTTGCTTTTACCGCAAAATATTCTTTAAATCCTTTATTCCATGCAAAGGCTTCCTTCACTGCTTCCGCATTTTCACGTATTCCTTTTTCATCATAAATATGAAATGGTGTCGGATATGTTTTTACGATTTCCTCGATTTGTTCTTTTGTTACAAATGGTACTTTACTCATTTTTATATTTCTCCCTTCGTAAGTTCAATTAATTTTATCTCATTGCTTAATGCTTCTTTGAAAACATTTACAAAATTAGTTTGTCCGGAATACAAGCAGGTATCCAGATTGCTTCCATTTATTTCACCCGTTAATACATATTGTGAATCCGTTATTAACCGTATTTGTTTTTCTTTTTTAGTAGTTAAATAAACCTTTGTTCCCTCAATATTGGGAATTTCATTAGAAAGAATCACCACTTTGACACCATTTGCACATACCTGTCGCAGCTCATCCCCTATTGTCTGTATAAATTCATTCGGTGCCGACACATATAATCGTTTGTCCGTCTGCAAGATCATGTGATGAATTTTATCTACAATATTCTTGTAGCTGGAAATGGTAATATAACCATCTGCAGCTACTGCCATATCCGGAATATGTTCCCTTAATTCTTCGGCTACCTTCTGCAAATTTCGAATTTTATTATCACAAAACTCTTCTACCTCTACCGCCACATACTTGCTTGTCGTTCCCTCCAATAAATATGCTGCTCCTTTTTCCGTCAAGCCTGCAAGAGCACTATATACATTGGAACGTGATATACCGGTAAGCTTGGCAACCTCATATCCACTCAAATCCACATTCTGTATCAAGCATACATAGATGGTAGCTTCCTGCCTGGTCAGACCAAATAATACTAACTCGTCAATCATACTTTTCTGTTCCATAAACACCTCTCTCGTGTTTGAAGTAGTATCTTTTAGGAACACTATAGTGTATATTTTATCAATTGTCAATTACATTTTGTATTTTATACTCGAAAAAAGGAGCTGAATACTAATTTTTTAGTGTTCAGCCCCTTCTAAATGAATTTCTACAGATTTTTTAAATTAAATTGGCTAATTAAATCTTTTAAAACTTGTGCCTGTCCTGCCATTTCCTCACTGCTTGCAGAGCTTTCCTCCGCCATAGCAGTATTTTCCTCTACCACTGATGCGATTTGTTCTACTGCCTGTGCGATTTGGTCGAGTGCCTCCGCCTGTCTTACAGAAGCGGAAGATATCTGACCAATATTTGCTACAAGCTCTTGTGTCTTTCCAGCGGATGCTTCCAGCTTCTCTGCTGTTTTATCTGCTAATGCTTTTCCATTTTCCACTGCTTTAATTGCATCTGCTATTAATTGTGTAGAACTCTTAGCTGCCTCTGCACTTTGTGCCGCGAGATTCCCAACCTCTGTTGCTACAACGGCAAATCCTTTTCCCATCTCACCAGCCCTTGCGGCTTCAATGGACGCGTTTAATGCTAACAGATTGGTCTGTGATGCAATATCATTAATGGTATTAATAATATGACTAATTTGATTAGAAGTCTCTGTAATCAAATCCATTGCAGCGACCATTTCCTGCATCTGTTCATTACTTTCATTTATTTCAGCACCAACATCTCTAGCCATGTCATTGGCTCTCTCGGAATTCTTTGCATTCTTATCCACTTCACTCGATACATCCGTTACCGTAGCCTGCAATTCTTCAATAGAGCTTGCCTGGTCAGTAGCCCCCTCTGTAAGAGCCTGCGCACCAGAAGCAATTTGTGAAGCACTTCCTGCGACCTGGTCGGAGGAATTATTGATCTGTGCTAAAGTATCCGAAATTTTAACGATAAAAGAAGCTAATGAATTTGCAATTTCCTTTAAGGTTCCAGGGTAATCTACTTCAGGAGCTATATCAAAATTGCCTGCCGCCATTTGATTCATGCCACGGTTCAAATCAGAAATAACACTCTTCAAACTATTTATGGTAGCTGAAAATGCTTTTGAAAGTTCCCCAATCTCATCGTTGCTGTTCGCTTCTAATGTAATCTCAAAATTACCTACCGATAACTGTTTTGCTGCTTCTACAACCCCTTCAATTGGTTTTAAGAATTTCCTAATTAAAGCAATCATAACACTTACGATTACACCCAGAGCGATTGCCGACAATATCAGCATAATCCATACAAGCTTTGTGACATCTTTATTCAAATCGCTCTTGTCCAGCGTACTCTGTGCCCACCAGGTATCCCCTGATACCGATATTGGGTAACAGTATCGAACCACTTTTCGTTTATCTTCCCTTGTAGTCGTTATTTTAAAAGCTTCACTCCCCTGCATCTGACTCATCATAGCATCGTATTCCGACTGCTTATAAAAATAAGGTGCCATATCCTGACCGGACCATTCCACACCAGCCATATCATACACATAGATACCCTGTTTCGTAATAATATTACCATATAAGGTAGGATATTGTTCACTGGTCATATCAATCTGTGCAAATTTTTCTACATCAATATCTACTATAATTACCCCTTGTGTTGCTCCATTATATACGATAGGAAATGCTGCAGTTATCATTGTTGCGCCTTGTTCTTCATAAGGATCCGTAAAACATGCCTGCTGTGTTGTTGCTGCCTGTTTATAATAATCCTGAGAACCATATTCACTGTATGCACCATAGGAAATAGCGGTTCTGTTTTTTGCATTATCGGCTCCTACATATACTGTATAGTCTGTTACCGCTTTATCAAATGCATCCGGTTCAAAGAATGCACCAACACCGGTAATGTATTCACTTCCATTTACAGTAGACCATGCGGTATTCAAAATATAGTCCTCAATATCCGCATTGAATTCCTGCAAATCCTTAGTGGCATATACCTGACTCTTTTGTGTTTCCCCACTATATCCTTCTTTTCCAAATATCTCATATTGAGTTATCATATAATCTTGTAAATCCCTGGCCGTATTTGCTGCCAAATCTACCACCTTCTGCACCTGCAGTCCATTCTCTGTTGCCAGACCACTTATTTCTCCGTTAATGGCGGTTGTCAAAGCACTCTTTGCCATAAGTACACTTATTACAATTAACAGTACTAACATCAATGTTAAGACTGCCCCCACTGCTACTGCAATCTTACCTGATAGATTCAAATTATTAAACTTTACTTTTAAATCTCTTTTTTCTTTCTGGTTCACTTTCTTCTCTTTCATCTTCATGCTCCTTACCCACATTGTTTTTCAGTACACAATCACATTTATTACTAATATATAATTCATCTCCCATTTTGTCAATGTTATTCCTTTATATTTCGACTATATTCAGACTTTTTGATTTATAGTTTTTATAAGAAAAACAATAGTATAGTACATATTACCTATTATAAATAATAAAAAAGAAGATTTATTTTTATTCAATAATAAACCTTCTTTTATAAATAATTTAGTTTTCAATTCTCAAAACCAATATTTTATTGTATTTTTATAAAGCCTATATTATTCAGTACAAATGCATTAGATCTTATCATATTTTACTTTTTTCGCAATATTTCTTTCAAAACATAGGCTTTTAGTACTATAATGGCAGATGATATTGTGCTGCGCTCGTTAAAATTGCAAGAAGCATTGCAAAAAGCAGCAATCCCATGGTTAAAAAAATACCAACTTTATCATATACAAATTCCTGTTCCGTTGTTTTTCTATTTGCTAACAATATTTCGACACCCAATAAAATAAATACAATTGGCCAGCTCCTAAATATTATAGCAGTAGTAATAAAGGAACAAAACATCTGTACCAAAAACAATATCCCCATCACCACTAATGTTACCCCTAATGTCAGAGTTCCTACTTTATGTGTTCTCATTTTTCTCCCATCTGCAACCTTATTTTTCTTTTTCCTCTATCTGCTCATAAAGTTCTTTTTTCTTTCCCCTTATCAGATAGACTCCCAGTATAATTATAATAATACCAATCACTGCCTGTGGCACATTATTTGCAAATATATAGAACCAATTCATATCAATTCCCAATGCTCGAAAAGAACTTTCCAATAAGTCCGTAAAAATATTCCAAATAGCACTAACACCAACAATGATAAGTACGATTGCTAATATTTTTCTTCCCCTGTCATTTGCAAACATCTTCTGAATTTTATATTCGTCATAATCAAATAAAAATTTATCTTCAATACTGTAGAATTCCTCGTCCGGCAAAGAATAAAGGTTGTGTACATGGAAAAAACTGTAAAACCATAATACAGGTAAAATAAACATTAATGCACC
>JAQUYA010000029.1:23436-31476 GCA_028692055.1 Lachnospiraceae bacterium
ATTCGTCATAATCAAATAAAAATTTATCTTCAATACTGTAGAATTCCTCGTCCGGCAAAGAATAAAGGTTGTGTACATGGAAAAAACTGTAAAACCATAATACAGGTAAAATAAACATTAATGCACCCAGATTTAACCAGCTTGATATACCAATTAAAATAAAAAATATGCTCATAATACTCACACCCTGTTTAAAAAATCCCATGTACATTTCTCCCGCCCCTGGAAGGAAGGAAAAAATAAATGTAAAAAATCCATTTTTCTTTCTTGTCATAATAATTACCTCCAATTTAATAAGTTACTTGAAAAATCATCTAATGTTCTGCTAATTTTATTTGATTTTTGGTTTAAAGTTTCTGCTATTGATTTTGTATTTCTTCTACTATCTGATTGCGTTTGCTCTGTTTGTTGTATTGGAACACCAGTATTTAGATTACCAAACGAATTATTGGTATTAATAACACCTAATAAGAAAATAGCTCCTACAACTGCTGCTGATATTTTAAGTCCATATAATAACAATTGTATCTGCACTGACATTTTTGTTGTATGCTTTGCCATCTGTATTCCTATGCTTTTACTTTCCTTAAGCACATTATCCTTTAGACGGCTGGGCGCTGTTATCATGCTTTTCTGTTCAACCAGCTGTACAAATCTTGCAAGTTCACCCTCTGTCATTGGTCTATCCATAGCAACAGGCTGCTGATTTTTTTTCAGAACCGGATTGTCATAAATCAAACAAGGATTTTCCCGTTCTTTAAGAATTTCCATTTCTTTTATTTCCACTTCTTTTCGTATCCGCTTTGTTTCATAGCTCTTTTGATTTTTCACTTCATTATCCATCCTTGTCACCCCTTTCCATATGACTTTTGTAACATTGCTTTTGCTCTATAAATTTGTGTTTGTACGGTCTTTTCATTTCGTTCATATTTTGCCGCCATCTCACTCACTGCCATTTCCCTGTAAAAATAATCTCTTGCAACCTCATCATATGGCGGTTTCAGGTCATTACAACAACTTAATAATTTTTCTTTTACCAAATTATCTAAGCAATTTTCTTCTATCGTGGATTTGTTATCTACTAATTCATCAAAATAGGTATCCTCGGTTGGTATTTGATTATTACTTGCTTTTCGTTTATGATCCAGACACTTGTTGGTGGCTATCTTACATATCCATGCCTTTTCATTCCTTCCATCAAAGCGAGCCTGATTTCGATAAGCGGATAAAAAAGCTTCCTGTGCCAAATCTTCTGCATCGAAATAATTACCGGTAATTTTATAACAAATGGAAAAAACTAAATTCTGATATGTATCAATTAAATGTACTAAAAATTCCTGGTCACTAATCTTGCCCGCCTCCTTTCACTCTCTTCATATACTATAACGTATCAAATTCCACTTTATCTTCAAATTCAATACAATTTATTTATGCATCAGTTAGGGGCAAAAATACTTTTGACCCTAACATCATTTAAATAATTATATTAATTGCATAAATTTTACTTTCATTATACATATAAAATAGCGAACAAGTTCGCATTGGAAAAAGCTCCGCTTTTTCTGCCTAACACTACACTGGCAGGAGCAATTTCCTATTACATAAAAAATCAGAAATAATACAAACAGTATCATTTCTGATTTTAATACCTTCATTCTTATGGCTATATTATATTCATCTTGTAATTATACATTTTCAATCTGCCAGTCAATTGGAACTAATCCATTTTTTTCCAGATATGCATTGGTTTTACTAAATGGTTTGCTTCCAAAGAAACCCCGATAAGAAGATAACGGACTCGGGTGCGGTGCTTCCAGAATTAAATGTTTGGGATTATCTAACATAACCTTCTTTCTTTGTGCCGGTCCACCCCATAGGATAAATACCATTGGTCTGTCTTCTTTATTTAACTCTCTGATTGCTGCATCTGTAAATTCTTCCCAGCCCATTCCTTTATGCGAATTTGCCTGATGTGCACGTACCGTCAATACCGTATTCAGCATCAAAACTCCCTGCTTTGCCCATTTAACCAAATACCCGTTGTTCGGTATATAACAACCCAAATCATCCTGCAATTCTTTATAGATATTTACTAATGAAGGAGGAATCTCCACATCTGGCTTAACAGAAAAACATAACCCATGAGCCTGTCCCACATTATGATATGGATCCTGCCCCAATATCACTACCTTTACCTCGTGAAAAGGGGTTAAATTAAATGCATTAAAAATATCATTCGCGTTTGGAAATATCTGTCTGGAATGGTATTCATCCAAAACAGTTTGATACAATTTTTTATAATACTCTTTTCGAAATTCTGGTGCTAATGGCTCAAGCCAATCATTACTGATAGCTGACATAACAAACTCCTGCTTTCTAATCTTCAAAATAATCTTACTAAAATTACTCTATATTCTTACTGCAACACCCCTGGTGCGAAGGTATTCTTTTACTTCTTTGATTTCTAATTCCTTAAAATGAAATAAAGAAGCTGCTAATGCAGCATCTGCTTTTCCTTTGGTCAGTGCATCTTCAAAATGCTCTAACGTACCGGCTCCTCCTGATGCAATAACCGGAATGGATACATTTTCAGAAATTATACTCGTTAGTTCAATATCATACCCAGCCTTTGTGCCATCACAATCCATACTCGTTAATAAGATTTCACCAGCGCCAAGCTGATTGGCTTTCATTGCCCATTCAACCGCATCAATACCCATGTCAATGCGTCCACCATTCTTGTAGATATTCCATCCACTTCCATCTGCCCGTTTCTTTGCATCGATTGCCACAACCACACATTGACTGCCAAATTTATCTGCCGCTTCACTGATTAAATCAGGATTATTAATCGCAGATGAATTAATCGAAATTTTATCTGCACCCTCTCTTAGTATTGCCTTAAAATCATCTGTTGTGCGTATTCCCCCACCTACTGTAAATGGAATAAATACCTTTTCAGCTACCCTGCGAACCATGTCTACTACTGTATCTCTTGCATCGGAAGATGCTGTGATATCCAGAAAAACTAATTCATCCGCACCTGCCTTATCATATGCTTCCGCAATTGCTACCGGGTCACCTGCATCCTGAAGATTTACAAAATTTACACCTTTTACAACACGACCATTATGTACATCCAAACAAGGAATAATTCTTTTTGTATGCATCTATTTTTCCTCCTTGTTAAGTTGAATGAAATTTTTTAAAATGGATAGTCCGACCTTAGAACTTTTCTCCGGATGAAACTGACAGGCAAATACATTATCCTTTTCTACCGAAACATCAATCAAGGTGCTGTATTCTGTTGTTGCTACTACAATTTCAGGATTTTTGGCTTTCAAATAATAAGAATGAACAAAATAGACATATGAATCTTCTTCTATTCCCTGAAATAAAGTACCCTTATTAGGAAATTTCAAAGAATTCCACCCCATATGTGGTATTTTCAATCCTTCCTTATCCGGAATACGAAGAATCTCTCCTTCTAATATCCCTAATCCTTTCACTCCCTCTGTTTCATCACTCCGTTCAAACAATAATTGCAGACCAAGGCAAATTCCTAAAAAAGGCGTTCCTTTATGAATAACTTCTTTTATAGTTTCCTCTAATCCATAAGCTCTGATTTTTCCCATTGCATCTCCAAAAGCTCCAACTCCCGGCAGAATTACCTTTTCAGCACTTAAAATCACTTCTTTATCTCTGGAAACAACTGCTTCTTCGCCCAACGCAAGAAGTGCTTTTTCTACACTCTTTATGTTTCCTGCATCATAATCAATTATTGCAATCATTCTGGTTCTCCTTTATGCCTCTCATATATGCCTTTTCTTTTATTTACTAAAGTTCACTGCTGAGTCCTTTACACTTCCACTATACAACTCCTTATTTTCATTTGAAGTACTATCTTCGCTGCTATTTTCAGTATCTTGTTGTATACTTTCCTCATCTTCTCCCATTTGGGTAGTTTCCTCTTCTGCCGCTTCTCTATCTGCATCGTCACCACCAATTACAGACATATTTAGTAATGCTTCTTCCTCTGGAAGCATGTCTTCTAATGTTTCTTCTTCTGCAACTGGTATATTCGGATCCACAAATTCTGTTCCATTTATAATAGAATCCAATTTTTTTGTATAAGTAACTTTATCATATTCCAATATGGAATGTGCTTCTTCTTCTCCTATTCCATAATTTTGCTCTAAGGCACTTACTATCTGCTGATAAATTGAATCCAATTCACCCGTAACCTGTAATTGCTCCGCGTACACCAGCAACTTGTCATATCTAACAATTCCCTGAAATAATGCATTTATTGCTTCCATATTCATATCTATTTTTTGATAATTATAAAATGCATCCAACTTTCCCTGCAGTTCTAATATTATAGTTGCCTTTTTTAATATTTCCTTTTCATCATCATTCAATTCCATTCCGGTCAACGTTGTATATACCGTTTGATAGTCTTTTTCTTCATATGCAACATTTGCCTTCTGTATATCCATTGTTTTTGGAACAAGGGATGTCAATAGATAAATTGCAGCAAAAAGAGAAATACCAAAAACAGCCACCATAATTATTTTTTTCTTTGGAATTTTCTTTCCTGGTTTTTCAGGTTCCTTTGGTTCCCTTGGTTCCTTTATCTTTTTCGGTTTTTTAGGTTTCGGTTCTTTCTTAGGTTTCGGTGCCTTTTTTTCCTTTGGTTTCTTTTCTTTCTTTTTTTTCCCTTTTTGGGACTTACCTGGAGTTTCATTATCAAGTTGTTCTAAAATAGCCAGATTCTCATCTGTAGCACCTTTCTCACCTACTCCTGGCTCTTTCTCTTCCGGTTCTTCCTCTTCCTCAAAAAATAAATCTAAAAGCTTTGCAAAAAATCCCTTTTTCTTTTCTTCAGGGTATCCCTGTTCCCCCGAATTATCTAGATCTTCTAACTCTTCTTTTTTCTTTTGTTTCTTATTTCCAAAAAATTTTTTCTTAGGCTTTTCAGCTGTTTCATCCGTTGTATCACTCGTCATTCCAGCTTCCGCAGTCTCATCATTCTCTTCGTCCGCTTTTTCATTCTCTTCGGCTGCCTTTTCAAGAATATCCATCAAATTATCCGACTCTATTGCTTCATTATTTTCATCTTTATTGAGTAAATCACCTATTTCTGCTAAATTATTATCATCGCTCATAGAATCCAATAGGGATAATATGTCTTCATTTTCTATATTTTCTTCAGACAATTCCATTGCTTCTGGTTCGCTATCGCTTTCCGCGAAAATATCTATTGGTTCATCCACAGCATTATTCTCTGCAAAAACATCTATTGGTTCATCCACGTCATTATTCTCTGCAAAAACATCTACATTTTTCTTGCTCAAAACATTATCTTCCAGCATTTCTGTAGTCTCAGTTTCCACCTTAGTTTCTTCATTCATAAAATCTTCTTCCGAAATATTTCTCATAATTTCATCTGTATCATTTGCATCACTTTCCTGCATAATATCACCTGATATTTCTTCGGTAGAATTCTCAATACTCTTAAGTAGTTCCTCTATATCTGATACATCACTGTCATTTTCTTCCGCTGCTATTTCTTTAGAGGATTTTTCTTCATCAACTACATCGTTATCTTCCGAAGATTCTTCCTCTGTTACTGGTTTTTCCTCTGTTACTGGCTCTTCTATATGTAATTCAGGTGTTTTAGAAGCATCTTCTTCCCCTTCAGTAACCGCCTTTAATAATTCGTCTAAATATTTCTCATTTAAACTCATGCGATTTCCTCCATTACCTTATCATTCTATTTGCAAATCTATATGGCAGAAAATAATTGTAATACTCTTGCATTACAATTACAGCTTAGTTTATCATATTTAATTTACGAAAACAAATTATTTGTCAAATACTGTAATGCATTCTCTGGTATCGATATTCCTTTGTTCACAAGTACCTCTGATAATTGATACAAGCTTTGATGAACACGATAAAAACTGGATTTTTGATTAAAAAAAGCAATCTTTTCAAAAGGCCAGCGAATTACAGTTGGGAACTGCACCCCTACTCCTAATTCTAAAATACATACTCTTCGATTTAACGTTCCCTGCAGCCAATTCGTATAAATCTTCCATTTAGGCAAATATCCAATTTCTGAATATTTTTTTGATGTCATGTTATTGAACACTAATTTTTCCCCACAGTTTGGGCATTGGGGTATCTCTATACTATTTACTTTTTCTATATTATGATTCTGTATACAGACCTCTAATTCTTGCATTATTCCTTTGGTATATTCTTCTGCTTTATATAATATATTTTCGCAGTTATTTTCACATTGTAGTTCTTCATAGGTTCCGCACGGTTGTACAATTCTTTCACTGTCCAACCCTATATTCATAATGTAATTATCTTTACATGTTGTTACAATAAAATAATTCTTATCACTTATTAATTTCGCCAGATTTGAATATGCCTTTTGAATATTGTTATTGCTATTTTGTTTTACAAAGGCACTTTTAATAAATTCTGATAAATTCAATTCATATTTTGTTCCTTTTATCAAATGAAAATAACCCTCATAATTTTTTTTATCAATAAATTTTTCCTCAAATTCTTCACCAAGACCAACCAATATCATATCTGCTTCTTCAATATCTCTCAATATTTGCTCCGCATTAGTACTCATAACTCTAACTCCATTCTATTACATACTCGTCCATTTAGTAAAGCCGGGAATTCCCCGGCTTTACTATCAAAATATTATTTTACTAATTTATCAATCTCATGAACCAAATTACCAATCTCAGGTTTTGACAACTGAGCATCTGCTCCTAATGCCTCCCCTTTTCTCCTCATTTCTTCATTTACCAAAGATGAAAAAATAACAACTGGTATATCTTTTGTATCATCATCTGATTTGATTAGCTTTGTCAATCTATGACCATCCATAAGCGGCATTTCAATATCCGTTACAACACACTGTACATGTTCTTTTAATGTACCATCATGTTTGCAATCTTCAATAACTTGCCAAGCCTCTTGTCCATTTTCTGTATGAATTAAATTATGATATCCTGCTTTTTTTAAGGAGTCCACAATTAATTTGTTTAATAAAGGGCTATCCTCTGCAATAAGAATCGGAACATCACTTCTTTCTCTAACGCCGAGTGCATCTACCTCTGTTGTTTTTAATCCTGTTTCTGGGTTAATATCGGAAATGATTTTTTCAAAATCAAGTATAATAATAAGCTTGTTTTCAAACTTAATTACACCTGTTGAGATTCCATCTTCCACATTAGAAATTGTTGCATCTGGTTTAATAATCTGATTCCAGGAAACTCTATGTATTCCTACTACAGAATCTACATGAAAAGCTATATCTAATTTATTAAAGTTTGTGATAACAAACAAACCGCCATTTTGGGATTCTCCACGCTGTAGACAATTCTTTAAATCAATTGCTGTAATCATTGTGTCACGTGGCATAAAAATTCCCTCAATACTTGGATGTGCATTAGGTACCGGAGTAACTGCCTGATAAGGTATTATTTCCTTTACCTTCGCAACATTTATTCCATAAATATTACCATCTAATGTAAATTCCAATACTTCTAATTCATTTGTTCCATTTTCCAATAAAATCTTTGTGTCCATATTTGCACCTCACAATATATACTTTTATTTGTATGTAAACTGATAAATTGATTATAACATATATTTTTAAAAAAAAATAGAATAAATAGGTTTTTTTATATATTTGAATATACAAAACAAAAAACAGATTTGCATTAGAACAAAACTTCGTTTTTTACTCTTCACTACTTTAAGAAAAATTTTATTATACAAAAAAAACATTAAATGAAAAATCAAATAATGTCTTTTATATCATATTATTTTGAATGATTTAATTTTATATAGGCGAATGCTTTTCCATTCCCTGTTTCATACCTTCAAAACCGAATACTGATTAATCTTTCCATCCGTTAACACTTTTTCCCTGAGTCCGTCTTTCTTCACTCTGTTTTCACTTCGTGCTTCCTGACTTCCTCTCCTTTTAGGATAAGCCCT
>JAQUYA010000120.1 GCA_028692055.1 Lachnospiraceae bacterium
AAGTTGTTTAGAAATAATTTAGAAAATACCTCTTAGCTGTTTAGTTACGTTTTGTATAGTAAGCGTAAAGAAATGAAAAGAGGTGTTTTTTTTGAATATTGGAATATTTACAGATACATATTATCCGGAAATAAATGGCGTTGCAAATTCTGCCTATCAATTAAAAAAGGAACTGGAAGCAAGAGGAAATAATGTTTATGTATTTACCGTAAGCAATCCTAAGATGAGAGATTATGAAACACATGTATTTCGAATCAGCAGTATTCCATTGGTTCTTTTAAAAGATCGTCGAATTGGATGTACGACGTTAGGTTTTTGGTACAAAGTTATTAAAAATCTTAATTTAGATGTGATTCATACACAGACAGAATTCACAGTCGGACATATTGGAAGAAAAGTGGCAAGGAAATTGGGAATTCCATTGATTCACACCTATCACACAATCTATGAAGATTATACACATTATTTAAGAATTCCAGGTAATCAGAAGCTGCGGGGAACAATTCGGTCGCTTAGCAGAGTTTGCTGCGATCATGCAGACATTGTAGTGGTTCCTACGAAGAAAGTTAAAAATCTTTTAATCAGCTATGGAGTTAAGAAAAACATCGTGGTACAGCCGACGGGTGTTGATTTAGCAAAATTTCAGAATGTTGAAGAAACACAGGTGGAACGATTAAGAGAACAATATGGATTAAAGCATACAGATCATGTGTTGATCAGTATTGGACGTTTGTCAAAAGAAAAAAGTATAGATGAAATCATTGCACTTACAGAAAAAATCAGACAGACAGATCAAAGAATTAAACTTGTGATTGTAGGAAATGGGCCAGAAGAAAAAATATTAAAAAAGATTGTCATTGATAGACAATTAGACAACTGTGTCATTTTTACAGGTGCAGTGAATTGGAGTGAAATACAAAATTATTATGCACTTGGAAATGTATTTGTCAGTGCATCAACCAGCGAAACCCAGGGACTTACCTATGTGGAAGCTCTTGCATCTGGAAAGCCATTACTTGTCAAAAAAGATGAGTGCTTAAACGAAATACTGGAATATGGGAAAAATGGTTACTCTTTTACAACAGATAGTGAGTTCATTTCAAATTATCAAAAATTCTTTGAGGCGAATGAATGGACTAATATGAATGCGTCTGCAGTAGATGCAGCAAAGCACATTTCTTCATCTAGATTTGGATATGGAATAGAGCAAATATATATGGATGCTTTGAAGGCAGAAAAAGAAGGGCAGACTTATGAAAAAATTCATGCAGTGGCTGGTTAAACATAAAAAAATCATTACAGTAGTAGGAACTTTGGTTTTACTGTCTGCAACTATTTATGGATATAGAGCAGGGGTATTTACAGAACAGGAAAAAATGCAGCTTTTTTTGCAAAAAAGTGGAATTTTTGCTCCATTGATTTTTGTGATTATACAGGCAGTTCAAGTAATCATTCCAATTTTACCAGGTGCGGTAGGATGTTTATATGGAGTAATCATATTCGGTGTTTGGCAGGGATTTGTATTGAATTATATTGGAATATGTTTAGGCTCTGTTGGTGCTTTTTTTATAGCAAGACAGTTTGGACAGGAATTTGTTCTTCATGTGACAGGTGGAAAGTTTTATGAGAAATACAGCAGGTATCTTCTAAAAGAAAATCAGTTTGAAAAAATATTTGCCATTCTAATATTTCTTCCGGTAGCACCAGATGATTTCCTTTGTTATCTTGCAGGTATTAGCAAAATGCCAGCAAAAAAGTTCGCTTTGATTATTCTGCTTGGAAAGCCGGCAGCAATCGCATTATATAGTTTAGGGTTACAGAATTTATTTCAATTAGCAACAGGGTTGTTTGCTTAAAAGGAGAATGAGGATGAGAGTTCTTTTATATTCAGGTATGCAGAAAATGATTGAAAAAAGTGGTGTTGGGAGAGCAATTTATCATCAACAGGCTGCAGCGAAACAAAATGGTATAGGATTGGCAAATTGTATTGAGGATGCAGATATCGTACACATTAATACAGTATTTCCACATTCTTTACTGTTGGCGAAAAAAGCACATAAGAGGGGAATACCAGTGATTTATCACGCACACTCTACAAGGGAAGACTTTCGCAATTCTTATATAGGATCTAATGTATGTGCAGGGTTATTTGGCAAATGGATTAAATTCTGTTATACGCAGGGGGATATGATTGTTACTCCAACGGAGTATTCAAAGCGGTTATTGATTTCCTATGGGATAAAGAAGCCAATAGAAGCTGTTTCTAATGGAATTGATTTGAAATTTTATGCAAAGGAAAATGCAGATGGAAAACGGTTTCGAAAAAAATATGGATATGGAGAAAACGAAAAAATCATCATGTCCGTGGGACTACCTATAGAGAGAAAAGGCATTCTAGACTTTGTGGAATTAGCAGGGAGTATGCCTGAATATCAGTTTATATGGTTTGGAGAAACAAATATGAGCATTGTGCCAAAAAAGGTTCAAAAAGCAGTTATGAGTAAATTGCCGAATCTAAGGTTTGCAGGATATGCCAAAAGAAACAGTCTTAGAGATGCATATGCAGGATGTGATCTTTTTCTCTTTCCATCAAAAGAAGAAACGGAAGGAATTGTTGTGTTAGAAGCTTTGGCAATGAAAATACCAGTTTTAATCAGAGATATTCCAGTTTATGAAGATTGGATTAAAGCAGATAAAGAGGCATATAAAGCCGACAATATAGCAGAATTCAAGAAAAGAACAAAGGAAATACTGGATGGTACGTTACCATGTCTTGTTGAGAACGGATATCAGGTTGTGGAAGAAAGAACGATTGAACAGGTAGGTGGAAAATTAGGAAAGATCTATCAGCATTGTTTAGATAATGTTTAGAAATTATTATGCTGTAATTTAGGTTCATTCGATACATTAAGGATGAATAAATGGTGAAATTCGTGAGTGAGAGAGCATCACGATGTAAGAGAAATGGAGGAGTAAGAAAAATGATAAGACAGTTTATAAATGGAATCTGCATGGCATTAGCGGATAGTGTACCAGGTGTTTCGGGCGGCACAATCGCATTTATATTGGGATTTTATGACAGGTTTATTGGAAGTATTAACGATCTCGTATATGAGAAGGGAGCGAAGAGAAAAAAAGCATTTTTATATTTGATAAAGCTTGGAGCAGGGTGGATATTTGGAATGATTTGTGCAGTTCTCATATTGGCGAGTGCATTTGAATCTCATATCTATATGGTGAGCTCTTTGTTTATGGGATTTATTATAGCGTCTATTCCAATTGTCGTGAAAGAAGAAAGAGAATCATTTGTACAAAAGAAAAGCAATCTGTTATTTGGAGGAATCGGAATTATTATTGTTGTTGGCATTACTTTATGCAGTAAAGTAAGTTTCTTAACAGGAATCAGCATGAATGCATTGAGTATTCCGATGATGATTTATGTATTTCTGGCAGGTATGATTGCAATATCTGCGATGTTTTTACCAGGTATTTCGGGATCAACACTATTGCTCATTTTGGGACTGTATCTTCCTGTAATATCTGGAGTAAAAGAACTATTGCACATGCAGTTATCCTATTTCCCAGGGCTATGTATTTTTGGCTGCGGTGTAATAGCAGGGGCATTAAGTGTGGTAAAAGGAATCAAAACCTGTCTGGAACGATATCGTTCAAAGACGATGTACACAATTCTTGGCTTAATGATTGGATCACTTTATGCCATAGTGATGGGACCGACAACTCTTGATATTCCGCAAGCCGCACTGGGAATTCATAACTTTAATGTGATTGCGTTTGTTATAGGTATTGTGTTGGTTGTCCTATTGCAAATCATTGGAAAAAAGAACGAACAAAAAAAGGTCGGAGAGGAAGGAAATTAATTATGAGTAAATTAAAATCAAAAATAAATACAACGAATTATAGAAAAGGATTTATTAATTTTGTAATTGCTTTTATTGTATTTTTTATTATTGCGGGAATTGGAACAGGAATAAAATTCGGAAGTAGAATTCCAGAAATAAAAAGTCAGATTATAGCAATCGAGAAGATGAATCACGAACAGGAAAACCAGTCTGAATATGAAGAGGATAGAAATAAATTTGAAGATAGAGAACATGGGCACGAACATGAAATTGATTGGGAAAGTATGATTACATTGACAAATAGTGATTTGATTTTCCTTGGGATTATAGCTGGGTCATTTTATATCCTGCTTGGAATATACTGGCTTTTTACAACTGCTTATGTAATAAGTAAAGCAAATCAGGTTGGAATGAATCCATATCTATTTGGGGTTTTGACACTTGGTACAAACCTGTTTGGAGTAGCGATTATGTGGATATGGATTTTCATGCATCCGGTATGCCCTGAATGTGGAAAAATCCAGTCAAAAAAGGCAAATAATTGTTCTTATTGCGGTGCTGCAATTTACATAAAATGTCCAGATTGTGGAGAGAGAATATCAATAAAAGACGAGTATTGTCAAGGATGTGGAAGAAAAATGCATCAGAGCATGTAAACACATTGTTTCACTAGATAGCGTGAAAACACCAGGGATATAATCGAGGTAAGTGATATGAAGTCTGCGAAGAACAAAAACAACGAGAAGATCAATGAACAAATTACAGAAAAAAATATGACAAAAGAACAGATATTGGAGTTGAAGCAGAAAAAAAAGGAGATGGAAAGTGAATTAGATGAACTGCAGGGAAAAACAACGAAGGGCAAATTAATTTGCATAGGTACCTTTGCTGCAACATTGGCTCTGTTTGTATTGATTTTTGTTGGAATGATTAAAATGAATGTGGGAAACTTTGCATCTGATATATTGGCTCCTGTAATTGCAGATATACCTGTTGTAAGAAGCATATTGCCCCAGGAACTTCAAAAGATGACAGCAGCGGAGATTGCAGCAGACCAACAGGCCGCTGCAGATGAGGCAGCCAGTGAAGAAGCGATTGCGGAACAAGCAGCGGCAGATGAAGCCGCAGAGGAAGAAGCAATAGCGGAGCAGGCGGCAGCGGATGAAGCCGCAGAGGAAGAAGCAATAGCGGAGCAGGCAGCGGCGGATGAGGCAGCAGAGGAAGAAGCAATTGCAGAACAGGAAGCAGCTGATGCCGCAGCATTAGATGATTATGTAAAGACGTATTCAGATATGAAACCTAAGACAGCAGCTAGTGTTTTTGATAATATGATGACAGATCAAAGTGAACTGGTTGTAAAGATATTGAAAAATCTTGCGCCTGATAAACGTGCAGCAATTATAGCGAACATGTCTGTTGCAAATGCTTCACAGGTAACAGTCATGATGGAACAGTAAATAAATTTAGGAATTATTTAGATTTCATTTCGATACTTGATTCATTTCTTAGCTAACATATGAGTATAAGAAAAAATACTTTGGAAGAAGGAAATGAATGATGCGTAGAGTGAGAAATATTATTTTGACAATGATGTTGGACATATCCTTGGTGGCAGTTGTTATAGGAGGTGATTACTTTTACTCCTATAAAATGCCACATAAGTTATCAGCAGCATATTTACAAACACCGACTAAGAACCAATTACAAGCAACAAATGAAAATCGTGAAATGCAGATAGATACACAAGAATCGGTATCATTATATAAGGATATGACTACCGATACATCACATTTCTCCGATTGTGTAATATCAACAGACACACAGTATAAAAGTTCTGATATCTCAATTGAAATTACATCTTCTAGTTATGACAGTGCAGTTATAGATCCAAGCGAAAATGGCAAGCATAAAAAATACGGAAGTAAGATAGCATACACAGTTGCAGATATCTATGTAAGTGATGTAACGTTATTAAAGACTGCGTTTGCTCAGGATACTTATGGGATTGGGTATGCAGAGTCTTTAGCAGATATGTCACAAAGAGTTCAATCCGTTCTTGCGGTAAACGGAGATTCCTATAGTAACAATAGACATAAAAACAATGGGACTATCATCCGGAATGGAATGGTGTATCGAGCAAAGCCGTCCACAGAAGAAACCTGTGTTTTGTTTCGAGATGGAACAATGAAAATATATACACCAGATACGTTTCAGGCAGATGAGGTGATTCAACAAGGCGCATGGCAGTCATGGGTTTTTGGACCAAGTTTATTGGATGAAGCAGGAAACGCTAAAAAAGATTTTCTTACCTGGGATTATATAAAAGAGAGTCACCCAAGAACTGCCATTGGTTATTATGAACCAGGACATTATTGTCTTGTAGTAGTAGATGGCAGGCAAGCGGATTACTCCAGAGGAATGTATTTGGAAGAATTATCACAACTGTTTGCAGATTTAGGATGTGCTGCAGCATATAATCTGGATGGAGGACATTGCTCATTTATGACGAAGGATGCGTCAGTTATAAGTCAGCCAT
>JAQUYA010000121.1 GCA_028692055.1 Lachnospiraceae bacterium
CATTCAGTAGAGTGAAAATTATAGTCCTCTTTAACGTCATAAGTGTAACCAATTCGCAAATGCTGCTTCATTTTCCTTACCCCTCCTTAGAATGAGTGAAGTATAATAATTAATTATCCTTAATTCACAACCATCTGATTACGTGGATGCCTATCAGCTAAAATCATTTTTTGCTTCGCCATTGACACATTTGTATAGATTTCCGTTGTTGTAATGGAACTATGCCCCAATAATTTCTGAATATATCGTATATCTACATCTGATTCAAGCAGAAGCGTTGCAAATGAATGGCGAAACATATGAGGAGTTATATGGAGGCTGATTGCTGCCTGTTTAACATATTTATTTATCATCCATCTCACTGATTGATCTGAAAATTTCTTTCCTAGACGATTTATGAATAACCAGCCATTGTCTTCGATTTTGTCAGTGTAACAGGTAATGTATTCTGTCAAAGCCTTTATGACATCCGTGTTTTCAATCTGAATCATTCTTTCTTTAGCTCCTTTGCCCCAAATCAGCACCGTTCTATTTGAAAGATCAAGCTGCTTCCTATGTAAGCCACACAGTTCAGAAATACGCATACCTGTAGCAAACAAAAGTTCAATTACCGCAATATCTCTGATAATGCATCTTTGCTGGAATTCAGTTTTTGCTTGAGCCTTTTCACTGTAAAGAGTTGACAAAAATTTTTCAATTGTATTGGAAGGAATGGTTTTAGGTAATTTTTGTGGCTCCCGAAAGTGTATGTTCACTTTAGTAAATGGGTTAAAGGAAATTTTATCCTCATAATCCAGATAATGATAAAATGCTTTGGCACTCGCAATTTTCCTTTTTGCTGTTTTTGGAGCATAGTTTTTATGTAAATGGCTAATATAGCATTTGATTAAATCCTTCTCTGTATATGACCGAAAATTTTCCGCTACAGAGAGAAACTGACGGAGGTCTATTTTATATGCTTTGAGAGTTTTTGAATCTAATTTTTTTTGACATTCACAGTATTCTAAGTATTCTTCAATTAATAGTGTTAATTCGTCCATAATAAAGGCTCCTTAAGATTTTTCCTTTATTATGAGTGCCATTTATGAATATGTCGAATTTAATTACTCAGGGAAAAACTTGTTTAATAGATTAATACTCTCATTAGCTGTAAAGCCCCACAAAATGGTACTTAATACTTCAACGGCTGCCCGACGCTTCCGGTAGTAGGTCCGGTAGGAGATATTTTCCACTTGCATTGCCAGTTTATCCAGAATCTCATCCGTATTCTTCAGTTCTTGCGGAGAAAGGAAGGCATAATAGAGTATCCATTAATATTGCTCCCCATGTTTGTGGTTGTTACGGAGCTGGTCCACCGAAGAATCCAATAGTTTCAGCATCTTATTGCTTCAATCAATGCTTCTGGCTCAATCAGCAATGTCATTGCTGTTTAATTCCACACCGGTAGCATAAATAGAGTCCAGGAAATCGTCGATACTGGTGCCGTATTCCATCTGGAACTGTGCTTCCATCTGCCGTACCACCACCATCAGACTATATTTTGCATCCCGATAACGGCGCAGGAACTTGTAGGTGTCGTGGTAACGCGGGTCTTCCTCCGGCAATGTATAGAGCTTTGTACCTTTCTTTGACCGGGTTTTGGGGCAGTGGCAGCATGGAATCCCTTGTGTATTCAGCATTTCCACTACTTTTCAAATGATAAATTTCATGTGCGGATTTGGAACGCAGGAATCATTTTCTGGAACGGTGATCTGGTCCTCCGTGACAGTTTCTGAAAAGCATAATTCCTGAGGTTCTTCCGGTATATGAATGGGTAACTGCATCTTCATGGCAATGTCCTCCTTGTCAATCATCACATCACTGGTATTGAACATAACGGATAAGTAGGTGTTAAGGTAAATGATACTGCTATGCTTTCCTTTGAACGATATCAGAGTGATGAGCTTTTCGTTTTCCAGTTTCTTCAACAACCTTGAGACAGAGACTTTTGACTGTCCCCAGCGTTCTCCCAGCGTATGAAAGCTGGTGAGCAGGCTGCCGGTATTATTACGGTAATAAACAACCGGACCAGAATCGGAGCAGCTTAAGGACGGATCATTGTAGACGGCATGAATCCATAAGTCCAGCAGAATATCCATCTTTGAACATTTCTCGATACAGACAAGTTCATGGACTTTGGCGATAGGGAAAAAGAAAAAAACTGCATTTTTCTTACAGGGGTAGTTGTATTCCAGTATGGTATTATCTTTCGGCCAGTCTAATATTTTAAACTTAATGATTTTACTTTTTCCTAAAACAGTGTAGGAAATATAATTCTGGGCTTCAAAGAATTTCAGGATGGAAAGAGCCTGGTGCTGGAACCGGCATCGGAATCAGGTCTGAAGTTCTTCGATGGTGCATACCCATTCCCCAGGCCCCACCGTATAGGTGATGGCTTCCATCCGGCGATAAGATGTCCAGTAGTTGGCATAGGAGCAGAGCACAAGAAATAGAAAAGACAAGAGCCTTCAGATGTCAGGATGCTCTTGTCAGTGATTAAAGTCTGTATGAAGTCGCGGTAAATGCGGCAGCGTGGGAAGTCTACAATTTGTTTTAGGTCTAATTGGTAATTCATAATGCGTCTCCTTTATATGTACAAATAATAGGTTCTATGATAAAATACGGATAAGATGCAAGGTGATTTGATTACAATTTGCAAATGCGTTCTGAAAGGTAATTGAACTTCAAACTGATCTGGTCAGATGGTACAGTTCAATCCGGAAAATTTAACTGAACTACTTATCATAAGGTGCTAAAAATCTGGAGGTCGAACATGGTTCGATTCTGACTTCTGCTAATTACACACCAGGATACAAGAGGAAACGAGAAGGGATTTTAGGGAACTCATTCTCGCCTGAAGTCTCAAAATACCCAGTAAAACTAAGGGTTTCGAGAATATTTGAGTAGTTTAGATTATACGTCAGTTAATTAGGTTGGGTTTCCTCCTAAGCGGTAGGCCGGAGGTTCAAATCCTCTTAGCGATGCCAACAACCCCGCCGAAAACGTTGATTTATCAAGGTTTTCGGCGTTTCTTACTTTCCAAAGCAATTTGAGTATATAGAGATGCAGGATACAAAACTAAAGTTGAACTCCTGTTTATCAACATATGAAATCTCTTGATGGTGGTGATAAACGTTTATATTTGCACGCTTGATATTGTTCGTTTGACTGACTATAATATACAATGGCAATTATGGAAGGAAAAGGGGACGAAAGGGGACAGTTCTTTGAATTCGGAGAACCGTCCCCTTTCGTCCCCGCTTGAGAGGGTAATTGAGATGAAAAAAGTATTGGTAATCGAAGATGATGAGATTATGAATTCGGGTTTATGCTATAACATTCAAAAAATAGATATGAATCCTGTTTCTGCTTATGGCATGGAAGAAGCAAGAGAAATACTAAAAGGTGAAAGCTTTGACTTAATTTTGCTCGATGTAAATTTGCCGGATGGAAACGGATTTGATTTTGCAAGAGAGATGGTTTCCAGATACGATACACCGTTTATTTTTTTAACAGCACATAATCTGGAAGAAGAGATTATTAAGGGGCTGAAGTTGGGGGCTGACGATTATATCGTAAAACCATTTAGCATTAAAGTGGTTATGGAGAAAATTCAAGTAATATTGAGGAGATATACTGGTACGAGGGAAGCTGAAAACTATACTTGCGGAAATCTGGAAATTGATTTTCAAAACCGTTTGGTAAAGTGTAGGGATGAGATATTAGCACTGACACCAACAGAATTTGAAATATTAGAGATTTTCTGCAAAAATAGAGGAAAAATTCTAACAAAAAATACAATGTTAGAAAAGATATGGGATAGGAAGGGGAACTATGTAAACGAACATACGTTATCATTGAATGTCAGCAGGCTGAGAAATAAAATAGCAGATGAGAAATTTGAATATATCAAAACCATATACGGATTGGGCTACAAGTGGATTGGAGAAGAATAAATGAGATTTTCAAAATATATATTACTTTGTCTGAATATCCTGTTGCTTGTGTCAGGAGTATGCATCGCTTTAAATGAGGTAAATGAGGATACTGTAAAGTTTCTTCTGATTTTGTGCATTCTGTGTTTCGGATTGGTTCATTTGGGGAGCTATTTTTATTTTCGTAAGCAATTTACCGATTTTTCAGATGAAATGTGTTATTACATAGAGGAAATACTACATGGAAATTCAATGAAGCGATTACAGAACAAAGAAACACTTACCTCAAAAATAGTAATGGAACTGGAAAAGGTAGAAAATATTTATTCGTTTCAACTATCGGAAAGTAAAAAAGATAAGAAAGAATTGCAGGAAATGATTTCAGAACTGACCCATCAGATAAAGACACCTGCTTCTAATATACAAATGTATTGCGAAATGTTTTCTGATACTGATATATCTTCTTTGGATGCAAAGCGATTTGCAGAGATTATCCGGCAGCAATTAAAAAAGTTGGAATTTTTGCTGGACATTCTTGTGAAATCTTCACGCCTTGAAACAGAGATGATAAATCTTGAAATGGAAGATGGCAAAATTGTTGAAACATTAGCGATTGCAGTAAATAGTGTGATACAAAAAGCAGAGCATAAGAACATAGATATTTCTATTATGTGCAGTCCATCGATACAAGTAAGTCATGATACGAAATGGACAGCAGAAGCAATCGAAAATATTTTGGATAATGCTATTAAATATACTCCCCCAAATGGGAAGATTTTAATTTTCGTGGAGGGGGGAGAAATGTATACGGAAATCAAAGTGAAAGATACAGGAAAGGGAATTGAAGCTGCACATGTAAATGATATTTTTAAGCGGTTTTATAGAGAAAAATCAGTATCTAAAAATGAAGGTCTGGGTTTAGGATTATATCTTGCAAGAAAAATCATTACCTTGCAGGGGGGATATATTTCTGTCCGTTCTATTTTAGGGGAAGGCAGCAGTTTTTCTGTTTGCCTGCCAAATCGTATTCCGAAATAGACTGTTTCGATTTCGATACTTTTTCTTTTGAAATTGAAACAAGATTGATAAAATCTTGTTTTATAATAGAAGGTATTAAGAGGAGAGGAATCGAAAAAGGATGAATATATTAAAAACTGATAATTTGACAAAATACTATGGAACGGAGCCATTACTGGTAAAAGCACTGGATGGAATTTCGTTGGAAATTGAGCGGGGAGGTTTTACAGCAATTGTAGGAACTTCCGGTTCAGGAAAAAGTACCCTGCTTCATATGCTCGGTGGGTTAGATATACCTACCAGTGGAAGTATATGCGTTGATGGGCAGGAATTAAGCGGTCTGGGTAAGAATGAACTTGCTATTTTTCGCAGAAGAAAAATCGGCTTCATTTTCCAGAACTATAATCTCATGCCCAATTTGACAGTATATGATAACATTGTACTTCCTGTAGAATTGGATGGACGGAGCGTTGATAAAGAGTATTTAGAAACGATTGCAGGAACCTTGGGATTAGAAGATAAGTTAAATAGGAAACCAAATAAACTGTCTGGAGGTCAACAGCAAAGAGCTGCTATTGCCAGAGCATTAGTGGCAAAACCTGCAATTATTCTAGCGGATGAACCGACAGGGAATCTTGACAGCCATACAAGTCAGGAAGTAATCGGTTTACTAAAAGCCACCGGCGAAAGATTTCATCAGACCATTGTTATGATTACTCATAATGATGAAATTGCACAGTCTGCTGACCGCACGATCCGCATTGAGGACGGCAGAATCGTGGAAAGCAGGTGGTAAGTATGAGCTTGAATACGAACAACAACAGCAGAATTATTTACCGCATGGCAAAAAATAATCTTATGGCAAATAAAATGTCAAGTCTATTTTCAACGTTATCAATTTTACTGGCAATTACCCTCGTATCTACACTTTCACTTTTTATCCTTGGAATGCAGACTGCCGAAACACAGGTTTTAGAAAATATGCAGCATGTAATGTATATGGATGTTACAAAGGAGCAGATACAAAGCATCGATTCTGATGAAAGAACCCAATTGTGTATTCCATATAAACATTCTGAGAAAGAGCGTGAAATAGATGGGGTTAAGTACAATCTCTATTACAGCAATCGTTCTGAGGAAAAAATACGGACTTATGTACTTGCCGAGGGGAAAGAACCCGAAAAGTATGATGAAATTGTTGTAGATAAAGCATTTATAAATGCGTTAGGAAAAGAGTATAGTCTGGGAGCATCCATAAATTTGAACATAGATGGTGAAACAGAAAAATTCACTGTCTGTGGTTATACAAATGATGAATATTCTGTTCTGAC
>JAQUYA010000122.1 GCA_028692055.1 Lachnospiraceae bacterium
CTAACATTATATTGCTCATTCATTATTTTTTGTTTAATTATCATCAGCCGAAATATCATCTGCTCCAATGTTTAACGTATTCAGGGTCCTGCGTTTTCTTCTTGCTTCCTCAGATGCTTTTAATATAAAATCCTTTACTTCCTTCCCTCTCTAAAAACTCTGTTTTTATCAGTCCTAATTATAGCATGAAAACAGACTTCAAACAATGAAATTCATTCTTGTAAACATGATTTCAATATGGTATCATTATTTGAAATAAGATTGGAAAGGGAGGTTTATCATGACAGGTAACGAATGTATCAGAGGTCGTCGTAGTATCCGTAAATTTCAAGACAAACCGGTTTCCCAGGAAGTATTACATAATATAGTAGAAACTGCTTCCTATGCTCCTAGTTGGAAACATACACAAATTGTTCGTTATATTGCAGTAGAAGGTGATATGAAACACAAGATTGCTACCGAATGTACCGATATTTTTCCAAGTAACGGAGTTATTATTGATAATGCTGCTGTCCTAATTGCTATTACCATCATCAAAGGCAGAAGCGGATATGAACGTGATGGTTCTTTTACTACTCCACGTAAGGATACCTGGCAGATGTTTGATGCCGGTGTCGCATCCGAAGCTTTTTGTTTAGCCGCCTATGAACAGGGACTTGGTTCTGTAATACTTGGTATCTTTGACGAAGCAAAGATTGCTTCTCTATTAGACATTCCAGAAGATAGAGAACTGATTGCTCTTATTCCAATTGGCTATCCTGCCGAAGAACCAGTTGCACCAAAAAGAAAATCCGTAGAGGATTTACTATCCTATAAATAACTTTAAATCGAAGGGAAACTATTTTCTCTTCGATTTTTCATGTAAATAACGAATAAGGAGATGTATTTTATGAAACATTTAATGAGCCCTCTTGATTTTACAGCTGCGGAATTAGACAACTTATTTGATTTGGCAGGCGACATTGAAAAGTTTCCAGCTAAATATGCCCATATCTGCAATGGTAAGAAACTGGCAACCTGTTTCTATGAGCCAAGCACGCGTACCCGGTTAAGCTTCGAGGCTGCCATGATTAATCTGGGTGGACAGGTATTGGGATTCTCAGATGCCGCAAGCTCCTCTGCTTCCAAAGGGGAAAGCGTATCCGATACCATTCGCATGATTTCCTGCTATGCAGACATCTGCGCCATGCGTCACCCAAAAGAAGGTGCACCTATGGTAGCCTCCACCAAATCCCGCATCCCAGTAATCAATGCCGGTGATGGCGGACATCAACATCCAACCCAGACGTTAACCGACCTGCTTACGATCCGCTCCTTAAAGGGACGTCTTGGCAACTTTACAATTGGACTTTGTGGAGATTTAAAATTCGGACGTACGGTTCACTCCTTAATTAATGCCCTGATTCGCTATCCAAACATAAAATTTATTTTTATCTCTCCTGTGGAACTAAAGATACCCGATTATATCCGCGAGGATGTGCTCCGTAAAAATAATATTCCTTTTGAGGAAGTCATTCGTCTGGAAGATAGCATGGCTGATTTAGACTTGCTCTATATGACTCGGGTACAGCGTGAACGTTTCTTCAACGAAGAAGACTATGTACGCTTAAAAGACTTTTATATTCTTGATAAGGAAAAAATGGCACTTGCCAAAGAAGATATGCTCGTCCTGCATCCTTTACCACGTGTAAACGAAATCTCTGTCGAAGTCGATGAAGACCCACGTGCCGTTTACTTTAAGCAGGTGCAATACGGTGTCTATGTTCGAATGGCACTTATCTTAACACTTTTAGAGCTCTCAGAATAGAACAGAAAGGAAGCATTTATTATGTTAAACGTTGGAAAAATTGAGGAAGGCTTTGTACTTGACCATATCAAAGCCGGTAAAAGTTTATATATTTACAAGCATCTGCAACTAGATCAGTTGGATTGTACCGTCGCCATTATCAAAAATGCAAAAAGTGGAAAAATGGGAAAGAAAGATATCCTGAAGGTAGAATGTGATATTAATACCCTGAATCTGGATATACTTGGGTTTATTGACCATACCATCACGGTAAATGTTATCAAATGTGGAGAAATCGTAGAGAAGAAAGAACTGGTATTGCCAAAAGAAATTAAAAATGTGATTCAATGCAAGAATCCTCGTTGTATTACTTCTATCGAACAAGGACTCCCGCATATTTTTGTTTTGACGGACGCCGAAAAAGAAATCTATCGTTGTAAATATTGTGAAGAAAAATGTGCGGAAAAGTAATTTCCGCACATTTTTCTAATCCTTTTTAGTTACCACATTCTACACTTATTTTATTAAAGATAGCCATAATTTCTTCGGTTTCTACAGCCTTTTTATCTGAACCACTTTTATCCATGATGACAGTTCCTTCATGCATCATGACAAGGCGGTTTCCATATTCTACCGCATAGCGAAGATTATGAGTAACCATAATTGTCGTCAATTTCTTTTCTTTCACGATTTTACCTGTTAATTGCATGATAATCTCAGCGGTCTTTGGGTCAAGTGCTGCCGTATGCTCATCTAATATCAAAAATTCAACAGGAGTCATGGTTGACATTAATAATGATAATGCCTGTCTTTGTCCCCCGGAAAGAGAACCCACCTGTGTATACATTTTATCCTCCAGTCCCAGATTCAGAGGTCTTAAAAGTTCCTGGTAATAGGCCACCTTTGCCTTATTCGTGCCACGACCCAAATCAAATGGTTTTCCCTTGTTATCCGCAATTGACATATTTTCCAATATATTCATACTTGGGCAGGTTCCTTTGGAAGGGTCCTGAAATACACGCCCGATTCTACGATGTCTTAAGTAGTCTTTTTTTAGGGTTATATCCGTTCCATTCACGATAATATTACCACTGTCAATCGGTATACTGCCGCAGATAATATTCAACATGGAGGTTTTTCCGGAACCATTGCTTCCTACTACAGATACAAACTCTCCATCATTTACGGTTAAGCTGAATTTATCAAATAGGCACAGCTCATTGACAGAACCTGGATTATAATATTTACTGATGTTTTTTAATTCAATCATAGTTGGCTCCTATCTGCAGCCTGAGGCTTTGCTTTTGCTTTGGTGTTACGGTCCATTCCAAATACTAGAATAAGCAGGAACAGGGCGGCTGTTATAAACTTCAAATAGCTGGATGGAAGTCCCATGCGTACTGCCAATGCTACACAGGCTTTGTAAATAAGGGAACCAATTACCACACTGGTCGTAATCTTTAAAAAATTGACTTTCTTTAGAAGACTCGTTCCAATGATAACACTTGCAAGTCCAATTACTGCCGTTCCGGTACCTATGGAAATATCAAAAAACCTCTGCTGCTGTGCGAAAATAGAACCGCTTAACGCAACCAATCCATTTGCAATTGCCAGTCCTATGATTTTCACAAGCCCTTTATCCACTCCCAGAGAAGTAACGAGTGTATCATTATCACCAACTGCCCTTAGCAAAAATCCGGACTTTGTGGCCATATAAGCATCTAATAATAATTTCGTAACAAGTGTTATTATTGTCACAACCAACAATGTTTTATATGGATTCAATGCTTCCGGTATTATTTTATTCATAAATTCATTGTCAAAAATAGTCTGCCTATTATAGATTGGTACATTTGCACGGCCTGCAATGGTTAGATTTACCGAATAAAGTGCCGTCATCATAATAATTCCGGATAATAAATCTCTTACTCTCAGTTTTACATGAATGAGTCCCGTCAGCACTCCCACCAAAGCACCTGCCATGAAACAAACTGGCAATGCAATAAAAGGGTTCATTCCGCGGGAAATGAGAATAGCCGTAATGGCAGCCCCCATTGGGAAACTGCCATCTACGGTCATATCCGGAAAATCCAATATTTTATATGTGATATACATACCCAGTGCCATAATCGCATATATCATTCCCTGTTCAAAAACACTTAACACTAAAGCCATTGTGATTCTCCTTATTTGCGGTTACTCTACCGTAATTTCACTAAATGTTTCTTTTGCATCTGCTACATACGCATCGTCTAGCATCATGCCTATTTTTTCTGCTGCTGCCGTATTTACATAAAGGCTTGCCTCCGTAATAATTTCGTAAGGCATCTCCTGTGCTTTTGCTTCGCCAAGTAATACTTTGGCTGCCATTGCACCTGTTTGTCTGCCAAGTTCTACATAATCAATTCCCATAGAAGCAACACAGCCATTTTTCACTTGCTCTATTTCACTTCCAAATACTGGAATATTTTTCTTATTTGCTTCTTCTAATACAGTTTGTAATGCAGATACGACAGTATTGTCTGTAAGGTTAGATATACAATCTACCTTACTTACCATATCTACTGCTGCCATAGGTACATCGGCAATCGTGTTGATACCGGTTGCAACGATTTCAAATCCATATGCAGAAGCCTCTGCTTTGTATTCTTCAATGGTACTAACCGAGTTTGCCTCACTGGTAGTATATAAAATACCGATTTTCTTTGCATCTGGTAACATTTTACGAATCATTTCCAATTGATTGGTTACCGGAAGTGCATCGGAAGTCCCCGTTATATTTCCTACACTGGCTCCATCTTCCTTTGCAAGTCCTGCTCCAGCCGGATCAGAAATCGCTGTATAAATAACCGGAATCTCTGTTTCCATAGTTGAATTATAAGCCGCCATTGCACTTGGTGTGGCGATAGCACAAATCATATCTACTTTTTGTGATACAAAATTATCTGCTATTGTTGCTGCCGTACCGGTATCTGCCTGCGCATTATCAAATACTACCGTTAAATTATCACCTTCTACAATCCCTGCTTCTGCAAGTCCTGCAAGAAATCCTTCCTTGCAATTGTCCAGAGAACCGTGCTCTGCAAATTGTGAAATACCGATGGTATATGTTCCTGCAGCTTCTGTTGCCGCTGCCTCTGTTGTCGTCGTTTCTGTTGCTGCTGTCTCTGTACTGCTGGTTAATGCAGTATTGCCACATCCTGTTACCATTGTTGCTGCCATTGCTGCTGTTAATACGAATGCTACGATTTTCTTTTTCATGTCTTTTCTCTCCTATTCACTTTTGGTTTTCATGTCTGCCATTTTGTATTTGTGAAAAGTAGGTGATTGAACAAGCATGGTATTTTCATCTATACTCGCGATACTTTATAATTTGCCCTGCAAATTTATAAAGTTTTCGCGGTGCTCCTCAAATGCTCATGCAAGCATGGCATTTTCATCGCTACTCGCGAAAAAAACCGCCTCAAGCTATTGCTTGAGACGGTAATATTAGTTATATTATCGCGGTACCACTCAAATTGACATCTGTCCACTTCTTTCACGTACTATCATACATGCCGCAATGATAACGGGTACGGTTCCCGACAACGCCTACTATTAAATAAGTGAAACCTAAATAAGTTCGGATTGCCCTCAAAAGTCCATTCAGCACCATTTGATAATGAAAAATCAAATTATATCTACCATACTACAATCCCACCACCTGTAGCTCTCTTGAATAGTTTCTATAGCCTACTACTCTTTCTCAACGGTTTGTTTATTAATATGTCTTATACTTTAAACCTAAGTTTTTTTCTTGTCAACCTATTTTTTATTTTTTATGATTATATATAATTATCTTAGGCTTGTATATAATCATTTATTCCATTTAATTATATGCTACCTGTTTTCCTTTTTGAGCAATTGCAATATAGGTTTTCCCTTCATTTAATTCAATTTCATTTCCATAATCATCGAAATACTGTGTCGGTGAATACTCGGACAATTTCTGCCACCATACATGGATTCCTTTTCCTTTTGTAAAGTAATATCCATCTGAAGTATTATCCAGATTTTGGAAAGCAAGATATCCTTTTTTGTCCAACTGTGCCCAACTGGTATTCTGTATGATTACATTGGCAAATTTCAATTGTTGCCCATTATTACCGTCTACCTGTGCTTTTCCATGAATCGATTTGTAGTATAAACCATCATTCGCATTATACGTAAATGCACTCTTGGTATAAGTAAATACATTAGCTAAGCTGATAGAATTTGCCGTTGCAGCATTTTCATACTGACCTAATGTATTGACACCATTGTAAAATTTAAAGTGCTTTGCGTTGTAATAACCCAGACGAACGGTTAACGGATAACCCAGATTATTACATGCAGAAGTAATTCCACTTGCACTGATGTAAGCATTGTGTGGTGCCTTACGGTCACTGGTACGGAAGAAGTACCTTGCTCCCGGAGCTTCTCCGCCCACACCGTATTCATAGGTACCTGAAATATTGGTAATATCCGGTGCAGAAATCCT
>JAQUYA010000123.1 GCA_028692055.1 Lachnospiraceae bacterium
TCAAGGTCCTTTGCCTTTTGCGAGGTCTGTTCGGCGCCTATGTTAAGGAGATTTCCTTTTAATGCATGGACTGCTATCCGGTAATTTTCCCAGTCCTTATCCTCCAGATAAAGGGGAAGCTTTCTGTCTGTGTCACACTCCAGAAAGGCCTGGAGCAGTTCCCGGTAGAAGCATTCTTCGTTCATACAGAATTTTCGTCCCAGCATATAATTAATTTTCTTATCTTCGGTCTTCCTTTCATCCATGGGCAGATACGTTTTCAGACAATGCTCTAATTGATCCACATCAATCGGCTTAGACAGGTAATCCTGAAAACCCGCCTGTATATATTCCGCACGAGCACCCGCAATGGCATTTGCAGTGAGTGCGATTACGGTGGTGGTATCCGGAAGAAGTTTTTCCTCTCTCAGTTTCTTTAAGGTTTCGATTCCATCCATATCCGGCATCATATGATCCATAAAAATGATATCGTAGGACTTCCTGCGTACCAGGTCTATCGCCTCCTCCCCGGACATGGCGCAATCTGGTACGATGCCATTCCGCTTGACCAGATTGCGGATTACCTTTCTATTGAATTCATTATCGTCTACCACCAACACTTTTGCATTGTTTGCATAGATGAAAGTTTCTTCTTTTTTGCCTTCTTTTTCCTCCTGCAGAGTGGAATTTTCGTAATCACCAATGGGTTCCGCTCCTATGATTCGCTGTGTCAGGAGAAAGGAAAATACAGAGCCTTTTCCATATACGCTTTCTAATCGAAGCTCACTGCCCATACCTTCCAGTAGCTTTGTAACAATAGACATGCCCAGTCCCGTTCCTTCTATCCCCCTGTTACGCTTTTCCTCTAATCTGCGAAATCCTTCAAAAAGTTTTTCCCTGTCCTCTTCGCGGATGCCCATGCCGGTATCTGCTACCTCCACATAGAGCTCCACCTTTCCTTCATATCGTCCGACCTGACTAATAGAAAGAGAAACACTTCCCTTTTCGGTATACTTCACTGCATTGGTAAGCAGGTTGGAAATAACCTGACGTATCCGCACATCATCCCCATACAGACGCTTTGGGATAGCAGCATCCACCTGAACCTGAAATTCCAGATGCTTTTTCTCTATCTCCAGTGACATGGAACGGACTAACTCATTGACCATGATAGTGACATCATAGCCCACCTGCAGCAGCTCCATCTTGCCACTCTCTATTTTGGTAAGGTCCAGAATCTGATTGATTAAGAATAATAATTGTTTTCCAGCACTCCGGATATCCGTTGCATATTCCCGAATATCCGCGTCCCGGCTTTCCCGCAATATCATTTCATTCATGCCCAGCACAACATTGATAGGTGTTCTGATTTCATGCGACATCTGTGCCAGAAAGATACTTTTTGCCTCGTTTGCCCTATTTGCCTCCTGAATCAGTCTGTCTTCCTTCGTCATATCTGTAACAATCATAATGAGGCAAATTGGCTCCCCTGACTCATCAAGCTTTGCCTGACAGGTTACCTGACAGCTTTTATGATTGGTATGTGCCTTGAAACGATATGCTTTGGTAATCCCTTTTTCACTCTCTTCAAATATTTGATTTTGTAACTGCTCGTCCATCTCGAAGATATCCATAGGCAGATTGATTTTTCTGCCGTCCAGCTCCAACAGCTGTCTGGCAAAGGGATTGCTTAGATTTAATTCCTTATCAAAATCGAAGACAAGAATCGCCGTATCGATAAAACTAAAGATATCCTCACTCATGCTTTGCAGGGAGATGATAAAGACACTGTTTTTCCTAGCTGCCTGCCAGAATATCAAAAAGGAAGTCGCAATTCCCATACAATAAAAAAAGGAAGGGGAATGAAAATCAAATTGATTTGCGGCAAAGTCCAATGCTCCCCCTAGAAAAAGAAGACCATTGGCAGCAACAGCAATTACCACAAACCGCTTTTCCCGTTTGTAATGCATGCTTTTGTACCACTTCGCCGCCATAAGAAGATTGACGCAGATTAGCAGCACCATGTAGGTGTAATGATATCCGTGTCTGTAAGGATTATTTGCAACAAAACTGGTAAAACCCCCACTTCTCACGAACATATTGGTATCTGGGTGTCCAAAGATCATATAATCTGCCAATGTTAAGGTCAAAAATATATAACGAATTCCCCTTTGGCACTTCCTGCTTAACTTCATATCCGACGCCATCAGAAACAGAATGCAGAGGGGATAGATTTCAATGCCTAACAGACCAATGTCCCGTAGCACGAATGCCTGGGTCAAATTAGACGAAAGGGACATCGCTGCATACCCTCCACAGGTCAAAAAAGTAGAGATTGCCAAACATAATATGTAATTTTTGGTTTCTTTCGTATTTTTCTCTCTGATATAGAAACTGATTCCAAAGGTCAGCGCAAGTGTTGCACTGATGATCAATATTAGATTTATGACTAGCTCCATCATTTCACCTTCTCCTCGACTACTCGTTAGACATCCCTGTATCTTTTCAGTGCGATTGCAACTCTCTCTGCCAGATATACTGGGCGTACCGGCTTTACTATGTAATCCACTGCGCCCAATTCCTTACACAGGATTACGACCTCTCTATCGCAGGTTGCCGTGAAGAAAATAAATGGTGCAGACAGGTTTCCCCTCTTTTCAAGCGCTCTGATCGTATCCATGCCATTTAATCCCGGCATCTCAATATCCATAATAATCAAATCAGGACTTCCATTCTCCTTGATATAGCAGATTGCATCCACGCCACTGGTAAATGTGCATACATGATATTCCTCGCCCAGTATCTTTTCTACTGATGCCAGACTCATCGCACTGTCATCTACTACCATAATCGTTTCCCGCTTCCAATTCTTAGCACCTCGATTTTCATTGAGCTGCTCCACCTTGTTCACATAATCGGTTAATACGGCACCAGATTTCACCACATAGATATCCATATAATGAGAATCAATCTCCAGATTGACCAGTACTCCTGTCTCGAATACCTTGATAATAGGTCTGTCGGGTTCCGCGGAATGTGCCACTACCAGTGCCTTTTCTCCATTTGACAGGAGGACCTCCGTTCCAGGTGGATACATGGGAATCACCGTAAGCATAGTATCTACGATTTTCTCGTCAAAGAGGATATTCTTCCCTCCGATCAGATACTCAAATGCATTCGCAGCCGGATAGGGCTCCTTATAGGAACGCTTGCTGGTCAGTGCATCGTAGACATCCACTGCATGAATGATTTTAGCAAATAAAGGAATCTCATCCCCTGCTTTCCCAAAAGGGTATCCACTTCCATTCTCATTTTCGTGGTGACAAAGCACCGCCTGACGTACCTTAGCGGGAATATTGGGATTCTGGTATAGCATATCATAGGTGTAGCTTGGATGTTTCTTTACTTCCTCATACTCCGCGTCTGTCAGCTTTCCCCTTTTGTTGATAATTTCCTTTGGAACCCTTCTCTTTCCGAAGTCATGGGTAAGTGCGGCAAGACACAGTATATTAAGATCCTCTTCTGTCAATTCCAGCTTCCTGCCTACCGCGGCACTGCAGACAGCTACATTCATGGAATGATAGAAGGTATATGTATCATAGGACCTAAGATCAAAGAGATCCAGTGCAACCTCCTCTTCTTTCAGCAGATTGGATACAATCTGCGCTGCCACATCCATGATGGAACCAATATCCTCCGCCTCAACTGCCTCTACGCCCTTCTGGTACAGCCGCTGGTCTACGACTTCCCCATACTCCACTTCCTCTGAAAACGGATCTGTCACGTAGACCCCATAATACCCTCCATTACAAAGTCTGGTAATATACTTTTCTGTAAGCAGCGTACCCTTATAAAGCATGGATGCATTTTTGCCAAATATAATATCTCTTCCAACCCGCATTCCAGGCTGCAGAGCTTCTGTCAACATAAATCTCATGTGTGTTTCCTTTCATCTATCTCGTGTATGTGGCATATTTTATGCATGTAATCCTAGCATAAAATATAGCGATTGTAACCTACCCCGCAGGATAGTCTTTTGGGAAAAATAGATCTTTTTGCTTACTCTCTACTTATGCTAAAAGTAATCATATCTTTTTTACAGTACCAAAATTGCTCTGTGAAGTTGCAAAACTCGTACTTGACAATTTAACTTCCACAAAAAATAAGAGTCAAAGATATTTTATCTATCTTTGACTCTATAAATTATATTTATTAATCAATGTGAGCATAAAAATACATCTGCTATCTAAATAGTCCATAAGCCAGCACTAGTAGTCCTAGTATAATACGGTACCAGCCAAATATTTTGAAATTGTGCTTCTTAATATAACCCATCAGGAATTTGATTACCATGACAGATACAACAAAAGCAACCACCATACCGATTATCAGTAGCAGGATTTCTCCGCCCGTGCATGTATAGCCTGCAACGACAAATTTTAATACTTTTAAAAGGCTGGCGCCAAACATAACCGGAATAGCCAGGAAAAAGGTGAATTCTGCTGCCACTGTTCGAGATACTCCAATCAGTAGTGCACCCAGAATCGTAGCCCCAGAACGTGAAGTACCCGGGAATATGGCGGCTATCAATTGAAATACACCTATGATAGCTGCTGTTTGATAGGTAATATCGGATAGTTTCTTAATCTTTGGCTTCTTACCTTTGTTTATATTCTCAATAATAATAAATGCAATGCCAAATACAATCAACGCGATGGATACACAGGTATAATTATAAAAAAGTGCATCGAGTTGGTCATCAAATAAAATGCCAATTACTGCCGCAGGAACACAGGCTACTAATATCTTGAACCATAAAACAAAGGTATCTGTCTTGATATAATTCTTTTCCTCTTTGCTAAAAGGCCATATTTTATTCCAAAATAATAATACCACTGCCAAAATCGCTCCCAGCTGAATTACAACCAGAAACAAATTCCAAAATTCTGGTGATACATCTAATTTCACAAATTCATTTAACAGTATCATATGCCCTGTACTGCTGATAGGAAGCCACTCTGTAATTCCTTCTACAATACCAAAAAATATCGCCTTAATAATCTCTAACATTTATCTCCTCCTGTATGTGTTCCTCTTTATAATTATAACGTAGCTGAGTATCATTTTGCTTCACACTCTTATAAATCGGTTTCCATTATAACACTATTATTTCGTTAAATGTTTGATTATTACATATATTTAAGAAATTTCCATAATATCCTTTATTTGTATCTGCGTTCCATTCTGCAGGACTACGGTCTGCGTATAGAAATCTATCTTTTTTACACAGTCTGTCAGCGTCCGGTAAGCACCGCCCTCTTTTTTTTCGTCAGGTTCAAAATAAGTAATGGATATTATAGGCTGTTCTTTCAGATGCTCCCCGATGAATTGCAGCTTCTCATCCAATAATTCCTTACTATTCTCATCCAAATCTACCTTTTCATCGGTTAATCTGGAAGCCTCTTTAACCGCATCTTCATATCCCGTTAATGCAGCAAATGGAGCAAACTGTGCAGCACGATTCTGAATCGTCATCCGCGGATGCGACTCTGAAACAGGATGAGGCAGATTCAACATATCTGTATATTTATGATTCAATTGCTCATTCTCCTGTCCACTCAAATTTTCAGCTACCACCTTTCTTTTCATATTAGAAGGGCTGCAACAGATGCCCAACGGTTCATCACGCAACTGGTATCCCACTCCCTAAGCTTTGTGTCCGCCTATTTGTTTGTTTCTTTCGATTGTCATACCGCCTTCTTCGAGATTAATTCCTTTAAGAATGGCATTTTTTCCGTATTTATTCTTTATTTTAAGCATTGCCTGCTGTATTTTTTTCTCTCGTTCCAGCTCTTTTTCTTCCTGTTCCTTATTCTCCTTATCTGCGTCAAAGTAAGAGAATAAATCCATCTGTTCAAAGCTGCCTTCCTGTATCACACTTTCCTCGTCTACTATATGATTGGCAGAGATGTTTACTCTTCGAACCAGTAAATCCTTATCCACAATCCGGTCATACAAATCCATGACGGCCTCCATAATCAGCTTGGTTGATGAGGTTTTTCTGTCTATATTTGCCGTTCCATGGGCGTGCTTTGGCACCTGTCTTCCATAGCGGTCTACGGTAACCAATCCCTTATAGTTCTGACGAATAGCAGAGTTACTCAGATTCTCAATATCATATCCTACCGTAAGCACCAGCTGGTCTGTTACCAGTTTCTTTGCAACCAGATCCAGTACCAGCAGCTCTGTCATTTC
>JAQUYA010000124.1 GCA_028692055.1 Lachnospiraceae bacterium
AGGGCTTATCCTAAAAGGAGAGGAAGTCAGGAAGCACGAAGTGAAAACAGAGTGAAGAAAGACGGACTCAGGGAAAAAGTGTTAACGGATGGAAAGATTAATCAGTATTCGGTTTTGAAGGTATGAATAGCAAATCTTTCAAAACAGTAATAAGCAGTAAGAAATAATCCTCGATAGCTCAGCGGTAGAGCATTCGGCTGTTAACCGAAGGGTCGTAGGTTCGAACCCTACTCGGGGAGTTAATGAGTAAAGAACACTCATAATGAGTAAAGAACACTCATAATGAGTAAAGAACACTCAGAAATACGAGAAACACATGACTATGCCAGGCATAGATTATGGCTTGAAAAAGACTATGGTTTGAAAGAGATTGTAGTTTGTAAGAGACTATGGCTCCGTGGTCAAGCGGTTAAGACATCGCCCTTTCACGGCGGTAACACGGGTTCGATTCCCGTCGGAGTCACTATATGAGTAATAAAAGATAATAAATATGGTCCCATAGCCAAGTGGTAAGGCAAAGGTCTGCAACACCTCTATCACCAGTTCAAATCTGGTTGGGACCTCTTTCATGAAAAAGCTTCAAATCCGGTAATATTAAGATTTGAAGTTTTTTTTGTATAAGCATATATCTAAAGTGAGTAAAGGAAGATGTTTTGGTTTAAATATTTAATATTTGTGGAGAAATGTGTCTATGTATGACAGGAACTGTACATTTAGAAAAATTAAGCTTATAATTTTATTGTAATTGGTAAAATGCCTTAGCAGTAAGGTGTACAGACAAAGCGAAAATTGTAGGGAGATGCAGAAAGGAAAATGAGAAGATGAAAAAATTTAGCTCAAAGGTTTTAAGTGTTTTGGCAGCAATAGCGATTGTAGTACCTTGTATATTAACAAGCGATTTAGTAGTACAGGCAGCCGGAAACAGTACGACGGTCACAATTTTCCATACAAATGATATGCACGGGGAGATTGAAAATCTATCTTATGTAAAAGCATTAAAAGATGTGACGGAGAATTCAATTCTTGTAGATGCGGGCGACAGTACACAGGGAACCGCATTAACAACCTATTCAGATGGTGCAGCGGCAATTTCTTTAATGAATTATGCAGGGTATGATGGAATGACGCTTGGAAATCATGAATTTGATTATGGGGTTGAAACAACTTTAATCAATGCACAATATGCAAAATTTCCGGTAGTGGCAGCAAATGTATATAATAAAGAAGGTAATCTGTTATTAGCAGGTGTAAATGGTAATAATGGACAAAACTTTATTGTTGAAAAGGCAGGAAAGAAAATAGGATTTTTTGGTATTTCAACGCAGGAGACTGCTTATAAATCGGACCCAACTGGATTAGACGGAACCATATTTGCAGATGTCATTGCAACATCACAGGCACAGGCAGACTATCTAAAAGCGGCAGGGTGTGACGCAGTTGTTGCATTAGCACATGTTGGAGTAGATGAAAGCAGCAATCCAACCAGTGAAATGCTTGCAAAATCAGTAAGTGGAATCGATGTTATCATTGATGGACATAGCCATACAGAGTATGAGGACAAAATCAATGGAATTACAATTGCACAGACAGGAACAAAGTTAGCCAATATTGGCAAAGTGCAGATTACGTTTAAAGCAAATGGAACAAAATCCATTAAAAATGAATTACTAAATAAAGAAACATATAAGGCTGTAGTTGTTCCGGATGCAACCTGCGCTAGTGTATATGGCTTATATACAGATATGATGAAACCTATCCTGGATACTGTAATAGGCAGTACTACAGAAGGACTTATTGCTTATGCAGGAGATGGGCAACGTGTTTGCCGTCTGGAAGAAACGGTAATGGGTGATATTGTTGCGGATTCTATGCTGGCTTATGGCAAAAAATTAGTTGCAGAGAGTCCGGTGGGTGGTAAAAACATTCCAGTAGTTGCAATGCAAAATGGTGGTGGTGTGAGAGCAAATATTGATGCAGGCGATATTACCTACGGCGAAGTTATCAATGTACTTCCTTATAATAATACTTTAGGTGCAAGAATGGTAACGCCACATCAACTATATGCAACCTTGGAGAATGGTGTATGTACATTAACCATGGATGAAAAAGGAGTACTTGGAGGATTAGATGGTCGTTATCCACAGGTTTCCGGTATGCGTTTAGTAGTAAATGTTGCAGGACAGGCATATGATCCAGAGAATCCGGCAGCCGGAGAGGGAAGTAGAATTGCAGCTATTTATCTTACCAATGCAGACGGAACGGAAACATTGCTGAACCGTGCCGATGATATTACAAAATTAGCGTTGGTATCCAATAGCTTTGAAATCAGTGGGGGAGATGGCTATATCATGTTATCAGACTTACCTTTTGTAGCAGAAAGTGCAAAGCTTGACTGTGACGTATTAGCAGATTACCTCAGAGATATTTCGGTTGGAGGTGCTTTTACATTTGGTGCAACACAGGGGAGAGTCACAGTAATACAACAATCGACAGCCGCATTTCATGCTGTACTTCCGGTAAGTGCAGAGGGATTTGCTATTGGTACAAATGTACAGGTCAGCATTGATGGAACCGAATATAAAAGCAATGTAGTGGGTGCAGATGGGAATCTGGTAACAGAGGAATTGACAGCAGGCGCGCATACCATAGATGTTCGATTAGATGAAATATCGGGGCCAATCAGCTATTTTGCAAGCAATATTTCAGGTATAAACGTAAAGTAACAGATTGAATAAAAGACCAAATAAGGGACTAGATAAAAATCAGATAAAATAAGACAGAATATAGAAAATTATATAATTTATAATAAAAAGCACTGCAAAAAGGTGGTAGAAGCATATCCATATTTGTAGTGCTTTTTTTCGTAAAATGTGGCAAAATAAAATACGTATATAATTATCATAAAGGTCATTATGAGAGGGAGAAAAGAACGTGGTATTTATTCTACTGGGTCTAATTTTTATTATTTATTTTAGTATAATTGCTTTCCACACAGGGCTCAATTCAAAGTTTCCGATAATATGGATTGCATTAGGAATTATGTTAGGAATACATGGCTTTGTACAGGTTAGTGTATGGGCAGATGAAATAGTAATTCCTGATATAATAATACAAATCTTTAGAATATTGATTTTTATTACCGGAATTATTTATATATTTATTCAAAGTAAAATTTTTGAGCAATTTTATAAAAAGGCACCGAAAGGATTACCTTATATTATTATTTTAGGAGCACAGATGAAATTGCGTGGACCAAGCAGGGCATTAAAAAGAAGATTGGACTGTGCAATCAAGTATTTGAAAGAAAATAAGGAAACGATAGTGATTCTGTCAGGGGGACAGGGGAGTAATGAGCCTATGAGTGAAGCAGACGGGATGGAAAAATATTTATTGGAAAAGGGTATGGATAGAGAACGGATTCGAAAAGAGGATAAGTCTGTTAACACTTATCAAAACCTGCTTTTTAGCAGGCAGAAATATCTGGAGGAAAAGGAAGAACAAATACAAATACCGGTTGGAATTGTTACAAGTAATTATCATGTTTTCAGAGCCCTAAAAATTGCAAAAAAAATAAAGCTTCAAAAAGTGTATGGAATATCAGCGGATTCTGAAACATTTATGCTTTTAAACAATAGCACCAGAGAGGTATGTGCAATTATAAAGGATTATCTGGTACGTAATATTTAAAATGTTCCTTCGAATACACTTCAGGTGACAGAATGTGCTATACTGAGAATAAAGTGGGAGGAAAGTATGTGACTGTGGATAGGGTCAGAAAGGCTAAGAAATGAAATCAGAAATAGAGATAGAGATAGAAATGAAAATAAAAAAATTACAGGAAATGATTACCGCAAGTAATAATATCGTTTTTTTTGGTGGTGCCGGTGTTTCAACAGAAAGTGGGATTCCAGATTTTCGAAGTGTAGATGGTTTGTACAATCAGGAATATGAGTACCCGCCGGAAACGATACTGAGCCATACGTTCTATCGTAACCACACAGAGGAATTTTATCGGTTCTACCGTGCAAAGATGCTGTGCCTGACTGCACAACCGAATGCGGCACATTTGAAGCTTGCAGAACTTGAACGAAAGGGAAAGCTGAAGACAGTCATTACACAGAATATTGATGGACTTCATCAGTCAGGCGGTAGTAAAGAAGTGTTGGAGCTGCATGGCTCTGTACTTCGTAATTATTGTGAAAGCTGCAGGAAATCGTATACGGCAGAATATATATTGCAGAGTGAAAGCGTACCGACTTGTACCTGTGGAGGCAAAATCAAACCGGATGTCGTATTATATGAAGAAGGATTGAATGATGAAACTCTTCGAAAAGCAATAAGCTATATCGCAAATGCAGATATATTGATTATCGGTGGTACATCTCTTGCGGTTTATCCAGCAGCTGGTTTAATTGATTATTATCGTGGGAATAAATTAGTATTGATAAACAAGACTGCTACACCGAAGGACAGGATGGCAGACTTGGTAATACAGGGGAGTATCGGAGAAGTGCTGGGACAGATACAGGTATGAAACTTTCTCGAGAAGTATTTAGAAAGGATTGGTAATAAGATATGGAATACAAGGTAGGCGATATTGTAAAATTAAAGAAACCACATCCGTGTGGCAGCCTTGAATGGGAAATTCTGCGTGTTGGAGCGGACTTTCGATTGAAATGTATGGGCTGTGAACATCAAGTCATGGTTTCCAGAAAACTGGTTGAGAAAAATACAAAGGGAATTCGTCAAAAAAATGCTTGAAAACTTGCGGAATATGTGGTATTATATCATTCTGTGATATAAATGAATCGGGTAACTGATTCCACATTCCTTGCTCTTTTCAAAGAAAGGGCCAGAGACCAAAAGGAGGTAACAAGCATGAACAAATATGAATTAGCCGTTGTTGTTAGCGCTAAAATCGAAGACGACGAGAGAACTGCTACAATCGAAAAAGTTAAAGGTTATATTGAACGTTTCGGTGGTACCATTACTAACGTTGATGAATGGGGTAAGAAAAGATTAGCTTACGATGTTCAAAAAATGAAAGAAGCATATTATTACTTCATTCAATTCGATTCTGCATCAACAGCTCCAGCGGAAATTGAAAGCAATATCCGCATCATGGAGAATGTAATCAGATTTTTATGCGTAAGACAAGACGAGGCATAAAATAAAGGAGAACGTATGAATAAAGTAATTCTTATGGGGCGTTTGACAAGAGACCCTGAAGTAAGATATTCCCAGGGTGACAATGCAATGGCAATTGCAAGATACTCACTTGCGGTAGATCGTAGATTTAACCGTAATAACGAAGAACGGACAGCAGATTTTATCAACTGCGTAGCATTTGGTAAAGCGGGAGAGTTTGCAGAGAAATATTTCCGTAAAGGTACGAAAGTAGCTGTTACAGGACGTATTCAAACTGGAAGCTATACGAATAAAGACGGAGTTAAAGTGTATACAACTGATATTGTTGTGGAAGAACAGGAATTTGCAGAAAGCAAAAATGCCGGAGGAGCTTCTGAAGGTGGTTTTTCTAATGGCGGTTCCAGACAGGAAACAACTGCAGTTGGTGATGGCTTCATGAATATTCCAGATGGAATTGATGAAGAATTGCCATTCAACTAATATAATTTTGATAAGAAAATTTAGATAGGAGGCAATACTATGGCTTATAACAGAGCAGAAAAATCCGATTCTCCTATGAAGAGAAGAGGCGGAATGCGCAGAAGAAAGAAAGTTTGCGTATTTTGTGGAAAAGATAACACAATCGATTACAAAGATGTAAATAAATTAAAAAGATACGTATCTGAGAGAGGAAAAATTCTTCCTAGAAGAATCACAGGAAACTGTGCAAAACATCAGAGAGCCCTTACAGTAGCAATTAAGAGAGCTAGACACGTAGCATTAATGCCTTACACATGTGATTAAAGAATAGAATTATTATAATAATTTGACCAATTACCGCGATATGAATTAGATTAAAGGGGTAGTTGGTCTTTTTTTGCTATAAACGTATTTATGTCTTATAAAGATGAGTTAAATAAAAAAATAAAACAAAACACTAATAATTCTAAAAATTATGGCTCAATCACAAATTTTGTGGGATAACGGATTTCGAACATAGTTCTTCCTGCTAACATCAAATAGTTTGAGAAAGAAATATTCATCATCACGATATCCGTAAGCCTGTCGTCTTAATGT
>JAQUYA010000125.1 GCA_028692055.1 Lachnospiraceae bacterium
CTTTTCAGCACCTTTAGTAACTCTATATCAAGTAGGATTTTCCTGATTGAAAATGTGATACTTTTTCTGCCAATGGGATTTTTTATAGGACATGTTAGAGTTAGAAAGGTTCGATTTGTGGAAAATATGTGCATATGCTTTTGTAGTAGTCTGTTTATTGAACTGACCCAGTACATTACCGGGAGAGGTAAATTTGAGATTGATGATATTATGACAAATTTGCTTGGTGGAGTGATAGGGTATATGGGATACAAAGGCATTAGATACATAGTTCTTGCATGTGGTACTGTGCAAGATAAATCAATGGCACCCTAAAGAGTGCCATTGATTACGAAGCTATTTTTGATATTGCTTTAAAAGTTCCAGCAGGCGTCTGTTTTCCTGCTCCAAAGACTGCTTTTCAGCAATGGCAGTATCTTTCTCGGCAATGGCAGTATCTTTTTCAGCAATGGCAGTATCTTTTTCAGCAATGGCAGTATCTTTTTCAGCAATGGCAGTATCTTTTTCGGTAATGGCATTATCTCGTTCAGCAGCCAGTTTATCAATATCCTTTTGCATTTCATCAACCATATACTGAACGGTATTTTTATCCATGATTTTTAAAGCTTCTGAAAACATAGAGAGCACCTCCTTGATATCAGTCTGGAAGGATATCACTTCCTGATAAAATTCCTCAAAAAATGGAAATTTTTGAATGATTTTATAGATGATGGCTGGATCATCAGAGATGAGAAAATGAAGCCATGCATCTAATTCTGTATCTATATTTTGCGAGATATTTTTGAAGATGTCAAGAGGAATAAACACATATTCCTGTAGAAGTTCCAGTTCGAGTCCTGTATGGAAGGTCTGCTTTGCGAAATGAAGAAAATTATTCGGAAAGTCATGAAATTTGGAGTCACTTTTTTCCAAAAGTACAATAGTGTAGACTTTTCTCATATCTTCATATTTAAAATCTTTTCCGTTCTCTTTCTTATAACGGGAGTATTGTCGAAGAACGAGATCTGAGGAATAGCAGGCACCGCGTTCTCCACAGAAGGCATAGGGAATCTTCTGGATTTCCACGTTTGCGAGAGAACCATTTTCCAGTTCTACGACGATGTCCATGATGAGCAGGGAACTTTCCTCGATGATACGCGTACTTTCTGAGAGAAGTGCCTGCTTAACATTTACCTTTTCACCAAGAATCTGGGAAAGCAGCGCGGCAAGGCGGTCGGGATGGGTGTCTGGATTGAAAATGAATTTGAAGAAGGGATCGTAGGTCATGGGAAGTCCGCGGCTGCCTTCGCAGAATGCGAGAAATCTTTCCTGCAATGGTGCAACAAGAGAATCATAGAGGGAATTCATCTCGGATGAAGAATGGATAGTTTTCAGTATTTCCTGCCGGGCAGTCGGAATACCGAGTCTGGTTTGTGTGAGGTTAATAGTACTGTCATTTGTCATATAGTTTCCTCCTGAATGACGTGGTGGCATAGGATTTGAAAGTTTGTTTTATTATCTATGCCGTTGATGGTTACAAAATTTTGGAAATGTATGGCGATGTGCCATGATGGTCAAGAGACCTTAGAATCACGCGTAGATGCGTAATACATATGTACATTATCATAAAGAAGGGATATGTGCAAGGAGAATGTATAGTGAATAGATAGGATAAATATATAGACTTAAAGTATATAAACAGGAAAAGGCAAGGAGTGAGAGATAAGATGAAAAAAATAATGTTGGTATTTGGTACACGCCCAGAGGCAATCAAGTTGTTCCTAATTATGATTTGGCCATTATGAAGGACAAGCAGACACTGTTCGATGTGACTGTAAATATCCTGGAGCGAATCAGAGATGTGCTGATGGAGGTGAAACCAGATGTGGTACTAGTACATGGGGATACATCCACGACATTTGCAACAGCATTGGCATGTTTTTACTTACAGACTCCGGTAGGGCACGTGGAGGCTGGACTGCGTACATATAATATCTATTCCCCTTATCCGGAGGAGTTTAACCGCCAGGCAGTGAGTATCGTATCAAGCTATAATTTTGCACCTACGGAGCTATCCAGGGAAAATCTCATCAGAGAAGGGAAGAACCCAGAGACTATCTATATAACTGGCAATACGGCTATTGATGCATTGAAGACAACGGTGCGGGATGATTATACCCATGAGCAGCTGGAGTGGACATCTGACAGCAGACTAATTATGATTACAGCCCATCGCCGCGAAAATCTGGGAGAACCCATGCATCATATGTTCCGTGCCATCCGGCGAATCGTGGATGAACATCCTGATATTAAGGCAATCTATCCGATACACATGAACCCTGTTGTCAGGGAAGCAGCAGATGAGATATTAGGCGGCGATGACAGGATACGTATTATAGAACCTCTGGATGTACTGGATTTTCATAACTTTTTATCCAGAAGTTATTTGATTCTCACGGACAGTGGCGGAATCCAGGAGGAGGCACCATCCCTCGGCAAGCCGGTGTTAGTAATGCGTGATACTACGGAACGTCCCGAGGGAATCGCAGCAGGAACCCTAAAGCTGGTGGGGACGGATGAAGAGACTATTTATCAGAATTTCAAGCTACTTTTAGAGAATCAGGACGAGTATGACAGGATGAGTAAAGCCAGCAACCCATACGGAGACGGAAAGGCATGCGAGAGAATTGCGGATATTTTAGAGCAGAAGATCTAGGCGTGCACAGTGCATGGAGAGGCAAATTTGAGATTGATGTGTAGGGAAGTATTTGAATGTAAGCGTCAAATCGGCTCTTTCCAACGTTAGTTGACTTTACAGCATAAAAATTCTTGTAAAATAACTTTTGACCTGAGAAGTTCAAAACTGGAGAGTGTAATTTATTTTTTTTGCCAATGAATTCATAAGGAACCGAATACTTGCTTTCTCCAACGGTTATGAGATAATCAGGTTGTATGGTGGCAGTTGACCAGACGGCCGTTTCATACGGGGTGGCAGGTAATGGCATGAGGAAGTCTTTTTCTTCTTCCTCAAAGACAGATTTCCTGCTACCTTTCTTTTTCTGAAAAGGATGTTCATTGTACTCGGTAAGTTTTTCCTTAATTGCCAGGTTCAACTCATCAAATGTAAAAAACGTCCTGTTTCGCAATGCGGCAAGAATCCATGTTTCCATTACCTTTACAGAGCCTTCTGCATTTGGTTTATCGCGAGGTTTGATTGGTCTTGCAGGAATGATAGCTGTGTCATAATGTTCTGCCATTTCATGATAGGAACGGTTCAATACCAACTCTGTTCGTGTGTTTTTGATCACACCGGTTTTAAGATTATCAGGAATCAGTATTCTGGTAACACCACCAAAGAATTGATATGCATGAACATGAGCCTCAATCCAGTTTGGAGATTTCATATCTGGAAAAGCTTCGGCATATCCGTACATGCTACATGGAAGACATGCAACAAATACATACGCTGAATCTGTTAATCCAGTCAGAGGATTTGTAACCGGGATTGTATCACCAACCCAGTCAACTTCCAGTTCATCGCCCGGTTTTGCCAGTTCGTTGTATACGTACTCATAATCAGGAAGAAGTCTGCTTTGCTCGGTCACCTCCTTTGGATAGAGGATAGCTTTTAAATCCTCATTTGATAATGCATCCGGAATTGGCCATTCAAGCTGTTTCTCCTGAGCTTTGTTCCAGATATCAGCAACCTTATTGCGGGAACTTCCAGTACTGAAAGCGACACTTGTGTTGCTGTACTCCGCTGATTTCAAGCGGATAATTTCTCGGTAATCAATCATGATTATCGACCTCCTATAAATGATAGTCACGCTTTATTTACGTGCCATCTTCATTATAGGACTAAATATAGTAACTGCACTGCTTTACCGGAAAACGGTGCACTAATTAAGTGGATGGAGGCGCACTGTTTTTCCGAAAAGGTTGCACTTTTACATCGTAATACTCATATTTATGTGAGACTATAAAAGACAATATGTGGAAATGGCAGAGTGATTGCGAAATATATAATGATCCGGATGCAGAAAATCCATTTATGCCGTTTTGAGTGAGAAAAAGACAGGAAGTTAAGGTTAAGAATTTTGGGCAGAGGTGCATTTTATTGTATCCTTGCCTTTTTCATATTGAGAAAAGTTGGTGAACAGATAGCAGCAACAAAAATAGATAAAAAGTGAATATGCATTGTAGACTTGTGCATAATAAATGGATGTACAAATTTTCCGGGTGATAAAAATGCTTCATGAAGCAAAAATGCGTAATAGAGATTGACATTATTCTTTATATAGAGGATAATGACATTACACATAAATGCTTCATAAAGCAAAAGAGAGGAGCGAAAGAGATGGAAATCAAGCGAGATTATTATTTGAACAAGCTGACTGCAAAACAACATAATGGATTGATTAAAGTAGTTACTGGAATGAGAAGATGTGGCAAATCTTATTTGCTATTTAATCTGTTTAAAGATTACCTTATTGAGAATAATGTAGCCGCCGATCACATCATTGAAGTGGCTTTCGATTCTTTTGAAAATATCAAATACCAAGACCCAGAAGTATTGTATCCTTTCATCAAAGAGCAAATCGTGGACAAAGAACAATATTACATTATCCTTGATGAGATACAGTTGTTGGGAAAGTTTGAATCGGTTCTGAACGGACTAATGAGAATTCCAAATGTAGATGTATATGTAACGGGAAGTAATGCTAAATTTTTATCCAAGGATATTATTACAGAGTTCCGTGGACGTGGTGACGAAATGCATATGAATCCCCTGTCATTTTCTGAATTCATGTCAGTTTATGATGGGAATAAATATGACGGATGGCATGATTATATTTTATATGGTGGATTGCCCAGTGTAGTGCAACTGCAAAATGCCGAGCAGAAAATAGAATATCTGAAAAATATTTTTGAAGAAACTTATATCAATGATATTATTGGCAGGCATAAGGTAAAGAACCGTGCTGAACTGGAAGAATTACTGAATATTCTTTCATCATCGATTGGTTCCCTTACCAATCCAAGAAAATTGGAAGCTACATTTAAATCAGTGAAACGGGTAACTATCAGTGCCAAAACAATCAATAATTACCTTGATTACCTTTGCGATTCTTTTTTGATAACAGCTGCACACCGATATGATATTAAAGGAAGAAAATACATTGGATCACCAATGAAGTATTACTTTACTGATATTGGACTTAGAAATGCACGAATTAACTTTCGACAGTTGGAAGAAACTCATACAATGGAAAATATCATTTACAATGAATTGCTTACCAGAGGTTACAATGTCGATGTTGGAGTTGTAATAATTCAACAGAGAGATTCTGCAGGTAAAATGATGAGGAAGCAACTAGAGGTGGATTTTGTATGTAATAAAGGCTCTAAGCGATACTATATACAGTCTGCTTATTCTATGCCGACAGCTGAAAAAATGGAACAGGAGCAGCGTTCCCTTGTGAAGATTGAAGATTCTTTCAAAAAAATAATTATTACAAAAGACACCCCTGCTCCAACCTACAACGAAGCAGGAATTCTTGTGATGAGCGTATATGATTTCTTGCTGAATGCCAATAGTCTGGAACAATAGCTCAAACTTATATAGGAGGAAACACAAAATGAATTACATTGCAAGAGAGAAGGCATTTGAACTTCTTAAAAATTACAACAAGGATATGTTTCACATTCAGCACGCTATTACTGTTGAGGCAGTAATGAAATAAGTCATTGATGCACACATGGTATTTAGGTATATTAGCGGAATTTTATATAATATATCCGCTAATATTGATGATGGTTAAGAAAATTTCGTGCCGATATCACTTTGAATACGAGAAAATAGCTCGTAAGGTTCTTTTGATAATTACAATGGTTTCCTTTTTACTTTATGTAATTCCAATGGCATCACAGGGGGATAAATTTTACTTTTTACCATATCGTTTTTTTTGAATTAGGTATCGGAGGACTAATGGCATTTTCTAAAGATAGAGCTTTGCAATTAAAGAATCAAGCTCTGGTTTTGAATATTAGCCTTGGAATTTTAGTTGTAATATTGATTTTCAATATAAATCCATTGCCGGATAGTATTTGTTTAATGGTTGCAGTTCTAATGTCGGCAATTTTGATTTTTACAACGGTTAGTATAAATGAACACCTAATTTTGTGCAATCCTATAGTGGTGTTCCTTGGGAAGC
>JAQUYA010000126.1 GCA_028692055.1 Lachnospiraceae bacterium
CCCGGGAAAATACAGAAAGCATAATTCGGCAGTATATGACATAAAACGGCAGTGGTTCATAAAAACCACTGCCGTTTCTTATACATTCTTATATATTATCTATAATTATCGTAATCGTAAAATAATTATTACTACAGTTGTAAATCATTTCTCCCTTATATTTTTGAACTACATTTTTTATATTGCGCATTCCTATTCCGTGGATTCGTTTATCTTTTTTGGTGGTTATCATTCTACCATCTACCTCACAAATAGAATCTACAATGGGATTTCTTACACAAATATTGAGTCTTTCGTCTTTGTAAATCATTCTGAACTTTATTCTATTTTCACGGCCTTCTATTTTGTCTACTGCTTCTATTGCGTTGTCCAATAAATTGGCTAATAGGGTAACGATATCCTCATCTTCCATCTTTAAATGTTCCAAATCGTTTATCTTAACAATGATAGGAATTCCTTTTCCTTTTGCGTATTTAAACTTCTGGTTTAGAACTGAATTTACAATTGCATGATTGGTCAAAATATAATTTATCTCATTTATCCACGTTTTATTTATACGGGCAACATATTCTGTCGCTTTTTCGTACTCCTTTAATTCTAATAATCCATTCATGCAGCTCATATGATTTTTAAACTCATGTATTTTTGTTCTTTGCTCTTTATAATCTTCATTCATTTGAAGGTACATTGCTGTTTGGTTTTTTGTTCGCTCCTGCCCAACCAATATTTCCTGCATTCTTTTTTCTCTGTATACAATATCCTTAATCATGTAAAATACAAGAAAATTTCCTAAAATAAGTCCAAACGAGATAATCAATACATATTTATCATCTTGCTGTTTGTCCATAATAAAAAAGAGCATCGATGTAATTGTTAATAAAGGAAAAAAGAGAAATCGTAGCCATTCCAAATCAGATATCAGAAAAAATTCACCCTCCTTTTTAAATTTTCGATTTAAAATTATGACACAAATAAATAATGTTGTCTTACAAATCAAAGCTAATACTGTAGTCCTTATAGGATCCTGTAAAATAATATCACTCTTATCGGGTATCAAATACTGTATGGTAATTAAAGTAATAATATCGATTGCTACAAGAATCCCATAAAACCCTAGTGAGCAAAACACGATTTGTATGAATTTCCCCGCATATAACATACGCATCGCCATTATAATTAAAATGATAATGATAAGTACTCTAAATATGTTTTGACTTTTTTGAATTGCAGCAACTATGGATATGGATACTATCAGCATCGTCAATACAATTTCATTTTTATACTTCTTTTCATAGACTTTTCGCTTTAAAAATGCTTCAAAAAATATTTTACAACATATCATTTCCAATGTAGTTATCATTACTGTCTGCAAAAAATCCTTCATAGCATTTTTCCTTCATTTTCATAATACTTTTCTTCTACATACTGATATTTTTCTCTTGGTATGGAAAGTATTTCTCCTGTTTTCATTTTTACCTGATATCTGGTTAATTCCTCAATATAGACCATATTTACTAAAAAGCTTTTATGTATTCTTAAAAATCCATACTGCTCTAACCCTTTCTCTATACAATCCAGCTTATCATACAATTCATAATTGTCTTGATTTCTTACCATATGAAATATAACTTTATGCTTGTCACTTTCTATATAGGCAATATCATGACTATATATTTCACATGTTCCATCTATAAACGGATACTTCACTTTCTGATTTTTAATCCTTAATTCATACATGATGGTATCCATGCATTCCGCTAACATACTATCCAGCATGTCCTTAATAATATAACGTATGGCCTTTACACGATATCCCTCTATTGCATAATCAATATATGCGGTTACAAATACGATAAAAGCTGATTTATGGATATCACGTATCTTTTCCGCTAATTCAATTCCATTTATCCCTGACATATTTATATCCAAAAAAAATAATTGACAGTCCTGTATTACTGCATTTGCTTGTATTAATTTTTCACTGTTGCCAAATGTTATAATTTCATAGTCCTGTATATTTTTTTCTTGTAAATAGGATTGTATTTTTAACTGTATATTTGATAAATAAAATTCTTCATCATCACATATTACTATTTTAAGCATAGCTTCTGTACCTCAAAGAAAGAAAAGTCTTCTAGCTTGTTGTTCCATTTTTTTCAATATAGTTCTCTAAATCAACCTTAAAGGTGGTCCAGGCTTCCGGATGCTCCACGAAATACTTGGGACATAATTTTCCGCTTGCATCGTGGTGACGTAGTATATCATCTGCGGAAAGCTTGTATTGTCCCATGAGCCATGTGGTTAAATGAAGCAGAGATTCATAGGTTGCATCTGTAAACCGTCCATCTTCCTCGACATAACAGCATTCTATTGATATAGAATCATTATTGTGTTCGGCTACAGCATACCCGATTTCCTCCAGAGGAATGCATTGAATAATCTCACCATCATAGCCTATGACAAAATGTGCGCTCGCTGAGGTTTCGCCAGACTCTGCCAAACCTTCAAAATAATCACGATTCTGCTTTGCAGTGGTTCCGGGATTTGCGGTATAATGAACAAAAATATTCTTAACCTTACCCAGTGCTTCTCCGGGTCTGGAATACTCATTGATATCTAGTAAATCTTCTACCATATCCGGTTTTGCTACTTTCTTTTGTGGTGCAAAAAGCCCCTCTATCGAGGTAACCGCCTCCTGCGTCTGCTCCAAATTCCAGATTTCTCGTATTAGAAATGCAATTGCTCCGAGCATAATCAGAATACTAATAATAAGAAATAACTTTGTACGAACTGCACGCTTACGTTTCTTTTTTGTATGACGCGATGACCTCTTTCTTCTATCATAATCGTCATAATCGCAATAATCGTCATAGTCCTCATCTTCATAAGCATCCTCATATTCATCTATCCGGCGCTGATTTCTCCTCGCTTCCCGTCGCAGCTGTTCCTGTTCTTCGATATGTCTTCTTTGTCTTTCCCTGCGTTTGCGTTCCTGCTGTTCCACTAATCGCTGCTCGCGGTCCACCTCAAATTCCTCTTCTCCGATAATATCCAGATTTGTCACCACATCTGCACGAATTTTCTGATGCCGTTCCTGTCTTTTCCTCGGTGCAGCACCAATCATCTGAAGTTCTTTTTGCTTTGATTTCGGTTTCCTTTTTGTGTTTCCTGATACATTTCTCTTTTTGCGTCTCGGTTCTTCTGGCTCTAATTCATATAATTGCATCGCTTCTTTTGTTCCCTCATTTTTTCTTTGTTACTTTTTTTAAGTCGTAGAATTTCTTAATGTATTTATATAACCTCCATCTGCATACCGACTCCAACGGTGTGGATAGGTATTGCCTGGTGTATGTATGCCTTGGCTTCGAAAGATACGCAATGACACGGGCTTAGATTCTGAATATGATTCTTCTGAAAATATGCAATTGTTTCCTGCAGGCGTGGAGTCATAGTAGTTTCCAGCAAATGAAACCCACCAATGATTCCTTCTATTCTGTCGTCCCCGCATACTTTTTTCGCATATTCGATAATATTGCAAATCCCGCTGTGGGAGCAGCCTGTGATAATGGTAAGTCCCCGTGTGCCTTTGTATACGAGCGCACTGTCTTCCTTCACATAATCGTCCTGTTCCACTCCATTTTTACGCATCTTTCCTATTATTTTGCGCTTTTCAAATGCATTCACCTGCGGTATCTCTGCGAGGTAGGTTAGATGCTCACTTATTTTTATCGGCTCTCTTACTAATGTGAGCTTTGTTATTTTACAAAGTTCTTCCTCTGAAAAAGGCGCTCCTATGCTTAAGCCATCGGACTCTTTTTTCCAGAAAGTATCTGGATGCGCAATAATTTCCTTCCCCGTCAGTAAGCCTTCCTGCTGCATGAATTTCAGTCCTCTTGTATGATCATCATGCCCATGGGAAATCACAATTTTTGACACTCGTGTCATTTCCTTGTGTAATGCCTCTGCATTACGCAAAAGTATATCGGAGTAGCCTGTATCAAATAGAACAGTAGCATCCGTATCTTCTATATAATAAGATACACCCGGCTCCCCCAGATAATATTCATCAATGTTGGTATAATTGTCCACTAATACAGTAAGTTTCATTCCTGCTCCTTTGTGTAAGCTTCAATCGTTTTAAACAAAATGCTGGTGTCAATTGGTTTTGCAATATGTGCATTCATGCCTGCTGAAAGCGATGCTGAAACATCTTCCGTAAAGGCATTGGCTGTCATTGCCAGAATCGGAATTGTTCTTGCCTGCTCATGCTTCGCATGCCTGATTTGTGCTGTTGCCTCGTAACCGCTCATAACCGGCATCTGCACATCCATTAAGATCAACTGATAGGTTCCCGGCTTTGAATGCAGAAATTTCTCTACGGCTTCTTTTCCGTTTTCTACTGTATCCACAACTGCATTTGCACTTTCCAAAAGTTCCACCGCTATTTCACAATTTAATGTATTATCATCTGCCAGTAAAATATGCACCCCAGATAAGTCGTATTCTCTCATTTCTATTTCATCAATTTGGGATACTTCCTCTGCTTTTGTAGCAATGATAAACGGAAGTTCTACGATAAAGCAAGCGCCATTTCCCTTTTCGCTCTCTACATGAATGGCACCTTTCATCATTTCCACCAGGTTCTTGGTAATAGAAAGTCCTAGTCCGGAACCACCATAATTTCTCGCTGTTTCACTATCCTCCTGCTCAAAAGGCTCAAATAATCTATCTTTTTGTTCCTCCGCAATTCCAATTCCTGTATCGCTAATCTTAAACTGCAGGTATTCTCTATTCTCATCTTCTGACAGCTTTTTTACCTCCAGATTTATAGCCCCCTTTGTCGGCGTGAATTTAACCGCATTGGATAGTAAATTCAATAAAATCTGGTTAACTCTCAATTGGTCTCCAACTACATATTTTTTGATATCTTCTTCATATTTCACACGAAAATCAATTTCCTTATTTCTGCATATTGGAATATACATGGAAATAATCGATTCAATTACCTTTTGTATATCAAAGGGCAGCATTGCAATTTTTAGTTTTCGCTGGTCAATCGCGGACATGTCCAACACATCATTAATCAGATTCAGCAGTAATGTAGATGATAATGCTATTTTATTTACATAGGACTCAATTTTCTTTGGTTCCTTTAAATGCATTCGTATCAAAGAATTAATTCCAATAATTGCATTCATGGGAGTCCTTATTTCATGTGACATACGTGACAGAAAGGTGCTCTTTGCTTCATTTGCATGTTCTGCCTGCTTAATAGCCTCAATTAATTGTCTATTCTTCTCTTTTAACAGCATATAACTTTGATTACGTATAGAAAGCATTACAATACCTGCACCAATAATAAACAGAAAAAGAATAAAAAGCGTTATAATTACAATCCTGTATTTATATATGATGTCAAATCCCGTCAAAGAATTTGTATTAGCAATCGTATGATTTACTATAATTTGATTGACATCTTTTTCATCTAACACCTCAATTGTCTTATCTATAATCGATAATAATATATCGTCAGTATCTGCATAACCTATCATGGCAATTGGTTCCTCCATGGCAAGAGTTGGAACCATTTCCAGTTTTTCAAATTGTGGTTTGCGAAGTAGTTCGCTCAAAATATATATATTTTGCAGCATAAGGTCTGCTTTTCCATCTAAAACAGCATATGCACATTCAATATCACTATCAAAAAAAATAAAGGTTGCATTGGGGTAGCTTGCTTTTAAACATTCCTCATTGTAGGTCAAAAGATGATTTACTGCAATTCGAGTCTCTGTATTTTGGGAATAAGTTTGTATATTTTCTGCATAGCCAGCCAAAGAAAAGGATGTTTCAAAATATGGTATCGATACTTTCAAATTCGGGTTCTTCATTACCTGTTTATTCCTTACCTCTGCACCCAATAAGTCAAATTCTTTCCCGTCCCAATTTGATAATTCGTTTTTTTCAATCTGAACATAAGAAAACTTTAATCCACTTTTTTTTGCAATTAGCTGTAATATATCTTCTGAAATTCCTATCATACCGCCTACTTTTTCATCGTAAAAAGTAATCGGTGATGCATCTGTATATAACCCAACAGAAATAGGTGGGCTATTCTTTATATAATGTGCCTCACTACGGGTAAATAGTGGCATAGTGGTCGCAGAGCTGCCTCCATAATATTT
>JAQUYA010000127.1 GCA_028692055.1 Lachnospiraceae bacterium
GCCCGTTCTCACTACGGTAAACACGTAGCTGTACGTAGGTTCGCACAAGACGCGAACCAAGTACAGACGTGTTTACAGTGCTTGTTCGCATACGATACACGGCTGAACCTCGTTTTACGGCAATATTTATTTTCTTTAAGCTACAGTTTGTGGTGCCCTGGGGCGCAAAGACCTCAGTTACGGCAAATGAATAGTTGCAATAGTTTAGCCTTGGCTACAGACTGGGCCAACTGTAGATTGGCAACTTGAAAAGAATAACGAATGTAACGAACAGGCAGTGGTGCGGGTGTGTATTCTTCCATTGCCTGAGCGCACGTATTAGAGCCGCTAATCATTCCAGTCGTAACCCAGCTATTCCGGGCATGGATGCCAAAGCCATAAATGGCTTGAAAGGCCCCTAAGAGCCAGGATGGCGATTGGGGTCGTTAGCGTTAAAGGACAAGTATCTTCATGGAATGATGTAGCGGCTCTTATACGTGTAAACGGCAATGGAAGGATACACACCCACACCATTGCCGTCTCATTATAAATATTATTTTTTTAAGTTACTAACCTACAGTTTATGCGCTTATGTGATGTTACGCAATTCCTGTAACGAAAGCGAGTCTCTCAAAGTACTATAGTGGGACTTTTTGTGTCTTTTGTGTTATTTCTAACTTGACACTGTTAAGATTACATAGTGTATTAAACTTAACAATGATAAGATTAAGAGAGGAATAATGAAAAAGGTGATAAAAATCGTAGTACCAATCATAGCTCTGATATTGATCTGTTTTATAATATTTGGATTAATAGTGATATTTACCGGGAGGGGAAGTGTTGCCTTATTTCTTGATGAAGACGAATCCATGGCTTCAAACAGCATTGCAGAGAGAACATTCCAGGATATCAATGGGAGAAAAAATGGGATGATCATTCGAGGAAAAGATAGCGATAATCCGGTTTTGCTATTTATATCCGGTGGACCGGGGGTACCACAGTACTGGTTGAATGAGTATTACGATAATAAGATAGAGGACTATTATACTGTATGCTGGTGGGAATGGGCCGGAGAAGGTATGTCTTATGATGCGGCCATGAAACCGGAAGATATTTCCATGGAAAGCCTGACAAAGGATGCTGTGTCAGTAGCAAAATATCTAAAGGAGCGATTGGGAAAAGAAAAAATATATCTGATGGCACATTCCGGGGGAACACCTTTGGGGTTAAAACTTGCACAGACAGATCAGGATGATTTTTACTGTTATTTTGCAATGGGACAGGTGATTGACCAGGGAGAGATCAGGTACCGGGCAGGGTATCCATATCTGAAACGGTACTTTGAAAGTACCGGAAATACAAAAGCATTGAAGCAATTGGAACAGCTTATGGTAAAAGATAAAAATGGCGAAATGGTTCCTGTCAATCCAAAAACGATAGCGGGCAATTGGGAACAGTTGCTGTTAAGTGCAGGGTGTGGAACCACAAGAAAAATGAGGTCAGATGCTTTGGGGATTTTCTTCCCACAGATGTTTTCCAAGTGCTATACGCCCATGGAGAAAATTAATTTCTGGAGAGGAAAAGCATTAAATTCCCAATCCTCTTATTCTCATAGCGAGGTTTCTACTAAAGAAGCAGCATCTAAGATCCCAATATATTTTATCAGTGGACGCTTTGATTATACTTGTCCGGTTACTTTGGTAGAGGAATTGTATCAGAATATAGAAGCGCCGGAAAAGGGGCTGTATATTTTTGAAGAATCTGCTCACAGCCCATTATGGGAAGAAAATGAGACTGTCTTGGACGTTATGAGAAAAGCAAGTGATAAAGACATGAAATAATTTATGCAAAAAAAGGATCTCGTTAGAGTGTATAAAGCTACAGAATATAAAGTCACGGCAAATGGAGGATACAAAACATATGGCATATCATCATGGAAATTTAAAACAGGCATTAATCGAAGCAGGTATAGATATGATGAACGAGGGTGGAGAAGATGCAATTTCACTTAGAAAGATTGCAAATAGATGCGGAGTCAGCAGCGCAGCACCTTAAGCTCATTTTTCCGGTAAAGAGGATATGATACATGGCATGCAGGAATATGTCACAGAGAAATTTATGAAACAGTTGGAGAAAGCAGTAAGAGATTGCCCTCATCCTGACACGGAAGAAGAAATATTATATATGGGAAAAGCGTATGTAACATTCTTCATTGAAAATCCGCAATATTATAAATTCTTGTATTTCCATGAGTTTATGACAGTAGATTTGTCCTTATACAGTACCGGGAATTTCCCTCCTTTTGAATTTTTACGTGAAACTGTTATCCGGCTCAATCACATAAATGAAAAAAAGCTGTCAGAGTATGAACAGGAGCTGGAACTTCTAAAACTTTGGTCAGATGTGCAGGGACTGGCTTCCATTGAATCCATGCGGGGCGTTAAGTGGAATGAAGAGTGGGAAGATACAATTGTGAAAATACTTTGTTATAACAACCGTGGATAGAAAGAGGTAAAAAATGGTAGGAATTTATTTAAGTAGAACCGGAAATACAAGACACTGTATTGAAAAGCTTGTTATGTTATTAGACGAAAATGCAAAAGTATTGCCGATAGAAGATGAAGATGCAGTACTGCAAATAATGGAAACTGATTTTATTGTTCTGGGATACCCGACACAATTTTCCAATGCGCCTCTTATGGTAAGGGATTTTATCCGGGAGAATGCGTCCATCTGGAAAGGAAAAAGGATACTTTGCGTTGCCACGATGGGAGCTTTCAGTGGTGACGGAGCAGGCTGTACCGCGCGGATATTGAAAAAGTACGGGGCAATCATAGCAGGTGGCCTTCACATACATATGCCGGATTCAGTATGTGACAGCAAGTTGCTGAAAAAATCACTTTCGGAAAACAAGCAGATAGTAAAAACCGCGGATCAGAAAATAGAAAGTGCAGCGGCAAGAATAGCAAAAGGGATATATCCCAGGGAAGGTCTGGGATTTATTTATCACCTGACAGGACTGTTCGGACAAAGATTATGGTTTTATGGTAAAACACAGCATTATTCAAATCGTGTAAAAATCAGTGATGCGTGTGTTGGCTGTGGCTTATGTGCTGCTAAATGTCCCATGCACAATGTCACCATGCAGGATGGCAGACCAAAAACAAACGGAAAGTGTACCATGTGCTATCGCTGCGTCAGTTCCTGTCCAAAGCAGGCGATCACCTTATTGGGAAAAGAAGTGCAGGAACAGTGCCGTTTTGAAAAGTATATATAGGTATAGTTGAAATAGAAAAGTATAAATGAAAGGTATGTCTTTTATGAAAATGTATGGTATGTTATAGATAACATTGATCGTATAGGAATGGAGATAGAAATGGAACTGAGGGTTTTGAAATATTTTGTAACTATTGCGGAAGAAGGTAATTTTACAAAAGCAGCAAAAGAACTTCATGTGACACAGCCTGTGCTAAGTCGTCAGATTACCAGTCTGGAAGACGAACTGGGTGTTCAGCTTCTGGAACGTGGGAAGAGAAAAGCCACTCTAACAGAAGCTGGCATATTATTTCGTAAAAGAGCAGAAAGCATGCTTGAATTGGCAGAACGAACTGAAAAAGAAATGGCAGATATCAAAAATGATTTTGCCGGGGAAATCGTGATAGGCACAGCGGAGTCTTCCGCCCAGAAGATTATTCCTGATATTATCAGTTCATTTCAAAAAATGTATCCAAATACCAGATATCGGCTCATTGCCGGAACAGCAGATCAGATAGAAGAAAAGATGGATGCCGGGGCTATCGATATTGGTATGCTTTTAGAACCTGTGAAACTGGATGGCTACGAGTACATCAGATTTCCTTATCCGGAACGAAGTGTTGTTTTGATGCGGGCAGATGATATTCTTGCAAAGAAAGACTATCTGACAGCAGATGATGTGAAAAATTTGCCGCTGCTGCTACCGGATCGAAAAGAAATATTGCAAAATACCGAAAAGGCATTGGGAATTCCCATGCGAAAGTTAAATGTGATTGCGACGCATAATCTAATCAGTAACGCAGCTTTTTTTGTTGAAAAAGGATTGGGCTATGCGATTACTATCGAAGGTTCTATACTAAATTATGATCGAGAGAGATTTGCGTATGTTCCACTGCATCTGGAGGTTTATACCAACTCAGTATTGGTATGGAAAAAGAATGGTGTATTTAACCCGGCAGTTCGAAAGTTTATTGACTATATTATCATGCTGTTTGAACATAATAATAAATGCTAAATGGGAATTAGACATTGTAAGAATATGACATTATGATAAAGATGTCCTTTAATAGAGGGGCATCTTTTATTTTGCATACATAAAAACATAGGAGGAAATGTTCCGTGAGCAGGAAAATAGTAGTCTTTTATTCTCTTGGAGAAAACACCAGAATGATTGCAGAGAAAATACAAAAAGTACTTGGCGCAGATCTGGCGGAAATTCAGACAGCAGTTCCATATACCGGCTCTTATAATGATATTGTGGAACAGGGACAGGATGAGGTAAACAAAGGCTTCATGCCCAAGCTGAAGGAACTTGGGATTTCTTTGGATCCGTATGATGAAATCATCCTGGGAACGCCGACCTGGTGGTATACTATGGCACCGGCAGTTTTGACATTTTTAAAAGAAACAGATTTTACCGGAAAAAAAGTGATTCCATTCCAGACCCATGCCGGATGGCCGGGACATTGTCTGGAGGACATGGAAAAGGCAGCAGGAAATGCAATTGTAGGTAATGGCAAGACAATTCAGTTTTCCACAACCGTTCCGGGAGAGCTTGTTACTAAGGAAGCAGAAATTGATGCATGGATTAGTTCACTAAAATAGAAAGGAAAATCCTCTCTCGCTAGAGCTCGATTTTTACTTCGGAAAAACAAGGAGGAAAATCCTCTCTCGCTAGAGCTCGATTTTTCCTTCGGAAAAACAAGGAGGAAAATCCTCTCTCGCTAGAGCTCGATTTTTCCTTCGGAAAAACAAGGAGGATTTAGAAAATGGCAGAAAAACAGACAGCAGGAAGAAAAGTTTTTGGAGAGTTCGCACCACAGTTTGCGGCATTAAATGATGATGTATTATTTGGCGAAGTACGTAGCAGGGAAGAACAGTTAAGTGCAAGAGACAGAAGTCTGATTACTGTTGCAGCGCTTTTCAGTGCAGGACAGTATGAGCAGTTAAAATTTCATATGGGAGAAGCAAAGAAAAATGGTGTAACAAAAGACGAAATGGTAGAAATTATTACACAGTTAGCTTTCTATTGCGGATGGCCAAAGGCATGGAGTACATTCCCAATTGCTATGGATATCTATAAGGATGAACAGTAGATAAAAGTCAAAGCGTGAAAAGACAGGCGATATAGAAAAATAATGCTGCTAACAAAAAATAACGGAAATAGGAGATCAATATTATGTAATACGCAAACAAGGAAGAATTTGAAAAAGTAAACAGCTTTGGAACAGGTGCACCAAACACAGGATTTGCACAGTACTTTATTGGAGAATCCTTTTTGAATCCATTGATTGAGCCCGGCACATATCCACTTGGAGCATTTAACGTGACTTTTGAACCTGGGTGTCGTAATAACTGGCATATTCATCATGCAAAGACGGGTGGTGGACAATTATTGATCTGTACAGCAGGAGAAGGCTGGTACCAGGAAGATGGTAAGCCGATTCGTTCTCTGACAGCCGGAGATACTGTTGCAATTCCGGCAAATGTGAAACATTGGCATGGTGCTAAGAAGGATAGCTGGTTTTCTCATATCTCTATTGAAGTTCCGGGAGAGGAAACCTCAAATGAGTGGTGTGAACCGGTTGCAGATGAGGAGTACAATAAGCTGTGAACTGAAGTTTAGCAACTTGAAAATAATAATTATAACGAGACGGCAATGGTGTGGGTGTGTATCCTTCCGAGACTGTAAAAAATTTTGTGTAAACTGAATACAGGATAAGAGTCTATATATCCTCTTGGATTGATGTTAAAATAAATATTAATCCAGGAGGATATTTTTATGGCAAGACAACGAAAACTATCACC
>JAQUYA010000128.1 GCA_028692055.1 Lachnospiraceae bacterium
AATGTCATTTCCTACACTACTGTAGGATCTAACAAAAATTCAATGAGCCCTATATTTAATATACCATTATCATCATACCATCTTTTTCGAATATCTTTTCTTACTATAATCTTTGGAAAACTATCTCCTGTTAATGAAAATGGGCGAAGTTCCTGTGTAATTTTTTCGTCAGTTCCAAGAGCAAATGCTGATTGAATATATATTTTCTTACCACCTGCATTTACAACAAAATCTATTTCTCTCGGTACTCGTACTGAATTGTTGTTTTCATTCTGTTCTCTGGCATATACTACACCTACATCCACAGAAAACCCCCTTATGATTAGTTCATTATAAATGATATTCTCCATAATATGAGTCATCTCCTGCTGTCTAAATCCTATTCTTGCATTTCTAAGTCCTATATCCTCACAGTAATACTTATATGGATAATCAAAATATGATTTGACCCTCACATCATATCTTTTTGCTTCTGAAAATAGGAATGCATCTTCTAGAAAATGAATATATGAGGTTACCGTATTCTGAGATATTTTTATATTCTTCTTTGAATTGATAGTATCTGCTATCCTTTTAGGGTTTGTTAATGAACCGATAGACGAAGCAAGCAAATCCAGAATATTCTCTAAAGCCTCTTCCCTCATAAGTTTATTTCGTTCAATAATATCTTTCAGATATGTTTCACTAAATAATGATTCAAGATATTTCATTTTTGATGCATCATCTGGTCTTGTTATAACAAATGGCATTCCACCATAAAAAGCATATTGATCAAATGCATCCTCTTTATCACCCTTTACTACGGAATAGTATTCGCCAAAAGATAACGGATGAACATGTATCTCATCACTTCTTCCACGAAATTCAGTAAGTATATCACTTGATAGCATTTTGGAATTACTACCCGTTACATAAACATCAAGATTCTCTGCTTCTCTTAATTCATTCAGCACATCATAGAATGTAATATTTTTTCCTTCTGGCGAATATGGATTAGGTACTTCATCTGACATTTGTATTTCATCAATAAATAAATAGTATTTTTCATCTCTTTTTTCGATTATTTTTGAAATAAAAGAAGATAATTCTAATGGATTTCTAAATCGGATATCCTTTATTAAATCCAATTGAATAGAAATAATGTTACTTTCCTTCACGCCATCCTGTAGAAGGTAATTCTTATATATTCTTCCTAATAAATAGGACTTACCACACCTTCTAATGCCAGTTATTACTTTTATCTGACCATCCCATTGATAAGACAGTAATTGATTCAAATATTGATCTCTTTTTATTTCTTTCATAATTACCTCCATTGAAAACTTAAGCCTTATTAGTCTTTACTTTTCAATTTATTTTATACCTATTTTAAGAATAAATCAATCTTATAGTTGAAAGCTTCCGCCGGTTTGGACTATAAGATTCATTGTACAATATCATTACAACTAGACCCACTTCTCCCTTGGTTTTTAAATCGGCAAACTATCCTTCACGCATAGCGCACCCCACCCAGTCATTGGATTCGGGCTTTCCATTCCGGGCAGCTGCCTTGCACCTTTAATCAGATATGCCTTCACTTTTTCCCCATACAAGTATGCATCATTTCCCTTCACAATGCCCCATTCCAATAGCAGTGCTGCTGCCCCTGTTACCATGGGAGTCGCAAAAGAAGTTCCGGTTACATTTATATAGCCTCCATTACGCGAAGTTGTGATAAGATCCACTCCGGGTGCCACCAGATCTGGTTTTATACCGCTTCCACCGCTTTCAATCAGTTCATAACGCTTATCCACATAGCCGCGACCCGAAAAATCTGCATAGGAATCATAAATAGAATTGTATGCCCCCACAGTAATCACCTTTTGTGCTGTGGAGGGAATTGTCAAGGTTACCTCTGCCGTAGGACGGTAGAAACGTGTACTAGAATTTAATACGTTCTCAGATGGTAGATAATAGTAATATTCACCGGAAACAACTCGAACCGGTTCCATGATAAAGGTCCATATTCCAGAATCAATGTATTGTTCATTAGGAATAAAATCAAAATAAATCTCTTGATTTACGGAGTATGGAGTCGGCTCTCCTACATATACCAGAAGAGTGGTATTCATTGCCAAAAGAGTCTGCTTACCGCTCTGGTTTAATTGCACTGGAATACGTGAGCCGTCCGGTGCCAGAATCGTCACTGTCATTTCATCTACGTAGTTCTTCCATAGCTGTACATTTATCGTTCTTTCATAAGGGGCAACTGCTAATTCCACAAATTGCTGCGAAATGCCACTCCCACCCTCGGAGCTGCTGATTTTCTGTAAAGATCCTGCGACGTGTCCTGCTGCTGCTCCCTCATTTCCACTCCCTACACAGATAACAGATTTTCCAATTTCAGATACATTATCCATGAATCGTTCCAATAAAGAGCTTCCGTTATGTGCCCCGTACGTATTTCCAAAGCTCAGATTTACAGCAACCGGTTTTCCATAGTAAATTGCCCGATTGACCACAAAAGTTAACGCGCGCATTAATTCTGTTGTCCGTGGAAATCCCTCCCTTTGCGGTGTACCGAGCTTTACAATTATCAGCGTGCTTTCGGGTGCTACCCCCTGATAATTATTTCCTCTTTCATTCCCATTTCCTGCTGCAATACCTGCCACAGAAGTTCCATGACCACTCGCGTCAATACTTGGAACTACCCCTAATGTTGCAGCTCTGGTTGGCTGTTGTAATGCCTCATTTATTTGTGCCTCGTTAAATAGTACCCCTGTTGTAAAGCCTTCCGGTGGCAGCCAGCCTTTTTCCCTATCTGCCTCCATACTTTGGTCCCACAGCTCCACGATTCTGGTTGTCCCGTCCTGATTCCGAAAATCCATATGCATATAATCAATACCACTATCTATAATCGCAACAAGGACACCTTTCCCGGATAGAAAAGGTGTCCTTGTTGTGACCTCCAGAATACAGGACTTTTCTTTTGCCTGCCTGATATTGAAAAAAAGTCTTTTTGGTTTCTCTACATATTCGATTTCTTCCAGATTTACAAAGCCCTCGATTAAGCTTTCCGGAATCGTTACGATTGCATAGCCATTGATTAATTCTTCTACTTTCACCAAAGGACTCGCTACTCTGGCTATATCGCCGTGATATTTAACGATTAATTCCCATGTCTTGTCTTCTTTTTCATATCCAACATTTAGTTCCAAAGATTTATCACGTTCTTCCATGCTGGAATCCAGACTCAGATTTAAAAGATTTTCTATTTTTTGATTGTTCATTTTTATTTTTTATGATTCAAAATGATTATAATTTTTCACTTCAAATTATTTTGATTCATAACTTTTTTACAATCTATGTTTTGAAATTATACTTTATTCCTCTTTGATATCTATTCCACCTACTCCTGCACAATCCCATGCTGCAGCAGATAATCTGTCCACAGACCGTAATAGCTTGCTTTCAGGTGAACATCATCGAAAGTGTACTCCTCATTCAAATCTCCATTTTCATCACATACTGCATCATTCATTTCCAGATAGAAAACATCATGGTGATTATCAATGGTCGAAATCAAAGCATTTCTTTCATTGATTTTTGCATTATTATATACTGGATCCGTCGCGGATTTTTCTGCGGTAACACGCATGATACCCTCTACAAAAAGGATGGCATCTGGCTGTAGCTCCCTTATCCGTGTCAAGACCTTTAGATACTCTGCCCCAAAGCTCTGCGCTGTTCCAACTCCGATTTCATTGATTCCCAGCATGATATACACTTTTCCAAACTTCCGCAGCTGCAGGGCTTCATCTAAAGTAAGCTTCTCCTTCTGCCCCTCCACAGGAATAAAGCGCTTGTCAAAATAATTGTAAACCGTAAGTGATTGCTTCGCATAAAAGGTGGCATTGGTTAAACTGGAATACTTGGCGAGTCCATCTGTTCTGGAATCCCCGATAAATACCGCATCATCAAAATAATCCTGTGTAACAAGCTGATATTCGTATTTTTTGCTCTTTGCTTCTGTAGCATTTACACTGTTTTCTGATACTGTTTGTGGCACCATCGCGTTCATGCTAAGACTCCCATCTGCACCAACCAGAATCTGATTACCACTGACTGCTTTTCCCTGTACCTGTTGTATATCTTTGTCGTGCTCCGTTAAAGATTCATCTGTAAATTGCTCAAGTCCAAACGGTAGTTTTCCGTCCTGCAATCCCTGAAATACCACCGCAAGCATCGGATTCTTCACTCTATTTATTTTATAACCCGCATATGCACTTTGACTTCCTTCCCATGCAATTACGGTAAAAATGATACTTGTTATTATAATAAGCCATGTCAAAGGGCTTTTTTTTAACCATTTCACGATGAATGCTCCTTTTAGAATCGGAAATACAGGAATGGGTTATTCGCCGCTGTTGCAAGAAAATAGACCGAAAACCAAAATAATCCCAATAGTATGATGCTGGTAATCATCTTTCGCTTATTCATACGATACCAGCGTACAGGCAACCTTGTACTTCCAATAATTGCTAAAATAAATACAATTCCGTACTGCCACAAATAAATGACATAATCCCTTGGATTGATACATGCACCCTTCTGCATGCCAAAAAATGGAAACATTCTGCCCAGATAAATTTGCAACTGGGATAAGCTCGTAATTGCAAAAATCACCCAGGTAATTGGAATCAGAAAAATCATATACACTCTGGGAAAAAATCTTGATCGATCCAGATATTTCTTTAGTCCAGCTTTTTCCATACACATAATCAGAAAAATCAAAATTCCCCATATGATAAAATTCCAATTTGCGCCATGCCATAATCCAGTAAGTGTCCATACAATAAACATGTTGCGAATCGTTTTCCATCTTCCACCCCGGTTTCCACCTAATGGAATATACACGTATTCTTTAAACCATTTTGCCAGTGTCATATGCCATCTTTGCCAGAACTCTGTCATTGATTTTGAGATATATGGATGATTGAAATTCTTCGGCAGTGTAAATCCTATCATCTTTCCTAGTCCAATTGCCATCAGCGAATATCCCTGAAAATCAAAATAAATCTGAAAGGTGTAGGCAAAAGCACCCAGCCATGCCAGTGGTGTGGAAATACTTTCAAAGCCAATCGTCTGAATTTCATGCCAGACCCCACCAATACGATTTGCTATCAATACCTTTGATGCCAGTCCGATTACAAAATATCGCAATCCAGATTCAAATTGATGCAGCGTATAATTTCTTTCCCTCAATTGCCCACTTACTGAGGCATAAGTAACTATCGGACCTGCAATAAGCTGTGGGAACATACTGATATATGCACCCAGACATATAAAGGAAGTTTCTGCTTCTACCTTCCCACGATACACATCTATCACATAAGACATGATTTGAAAGGTATAAAAGCTGATTCCCAACGGCAAAATTATGTCAACTCGCGGAATTGATTCCAGTGAAATTGGCAAAAAAATCTGTTTTTCCACAAGGTATAAGATATGATTCATATTTTCAATCAAAAAATCCGTATATTTAAAAATACCCAGCATACCAATGTCAAAAACAAGTGCAAGCATCAGCCATGCTTTTCGCCTTTTCTGTATCTTCCCTATTTTCCTTCCTATTCCATAATTAATGAGAATAGAAAAGAGAATCAGTACTACATAGACCGGTTCTCCAAATGCATAGAAGCAAATACTACATATAAATAAAGTAATATTTTTATATTTATTCGGTGTAATATAATAGAACAATAAAAACAACGGTAAAAAACGAAAGATAAATTCCAAACTACTAAATACCATACTAAAAACCACGCATTCCGACTGCTCTCTGTCTAATATATACCTTGAGAAGTCCTTATATAATCTTTCCAATATAATATAGCATACACTTTTTCGACATTATTTTCAATCATCTGCTCTACTGTTTATTTTCATTTTTCTAACAATTCTACTACATTTTATAATAAATATATCAAAGCAAATTACAGAATATACCTGTCT
>JAQUYA010000030.1 GCA_028692055.1 Lachnospiraceae bacterium
GTATCGCGGTCATGTTGGCGACGGTAGATGATACCTCGGATATAGCTGTAGTCTGCGATATAGACAAAGGCATATATGACAATCGCCATAGCTGTAGCGGTAACTACATCAAACACCGAATGTTGTTTTAGGAATACGGTAGAAAGAATAATGCTGAGGCTTAAAATGAAAGAACCTGCCTGAATTCCTTTGTGCTTACTTAATTGTGCAGATTTTGCAACCGCAATATGGGCACCGATGGAATTATATACATGGATACTTGGACATACATTGGTTGCAGTATCAGCTCGGTATAAGAAAGCAACCATTTGTGTCAGTACATTATCTCTTTCAAACGTAGTAGGTCTCAGGTGCAGGCCATTTGGTATAAATGTGGAGACTAGTAAAAAGATGGTCATTCCGGTAAAAAGAAAGGTACATAATTTGTAATAATCCTTCTTATTAGTAAAAAAGAAAAATAGAACTACGGTGGAGATATAGAGAAACCAAAGAAAATATGGGATTGCGAAAACTTCACAAAATGGAATAAAGTCGTCGACTCTCATATGTATCACGGTGTAATCACGCACATTTCGCTGCTCCAAAGCCATAAACCATGTAATATAGATAAATGCATATACAATCAAAGGCAATGCATGCTTATATTTATTATAAAAATATTTCATAAAAATCTCCATTCCTGCAACGGATAAACTACCAAAATTAGTAAGCTTCTAACTCGCTATTATACATCACTGAATCTAAAAATCAATTTTATTATGCAAAATATTTATTAAGTATTTCTTAGTATTTTCCCGTGATGGTTTGTGCCTGCATAAGCAGACATGTATGGAAGTATGGATAAAGCATATAAAGTTTTGGGGTTAATAAACAAAAGTAATCTTTTGTTCATAGATTTCCCAAATAATTTCTGAGGTAGATACATATACTTCGCCATCGGTATGTACCAATAATGGGGTACTCGAACAGAAACGAATGGTATGTGCCTGCAGAATAGATACTTCTGAAAAATCTATGTGCTTACCAGAAAATGCGGTAGGTAAAATACGTGCAGCACGGGAGAATGTAATATCATGTGCGATGCATAGATCTAAGCGTTGGTCGGAGGCATCGGCATTTGGACAAAACATAAATCCACCGCCTTCATATTTATGTATCATGGCAGCAGCGAATAGAAGATTATCATAGTGAATTGGTGCGCTGTCATCTAAGTAAACATCACAGGAAACTGGTTTGTTTTGTAGTAATTTCGTGAGTGCAATACCGAGATAGCTGAGCTTTCCTAATCCCAGATGATTACAGGTGCGCTTGATTTTGGAGGAGAGTGCCTGTTCACATACAGCAGCATCAAAACCGATTCCACTGCTGACATTAAAAAGTCGACGCTCATAAGAAGAATCTATGACAGAAGTGTCGCTATTTAGAACAATACCATTTTTATAAGTCAGCAGTCCGAGATCCAATTGTTTTATGGTAGTCTTTTCCAGTATATTTGTAAGTGCAGTAGCGGGATCGGAAGATATACCTAAATCCCTTGCAAAATCATTACTGGAGCCGGTAGGAATATAGCCGATGAGCGTATGTTCATAGTCATGGATTCCCTGTAATACTTCATTAAGAGTGCCGTCACCACCAAGTACAATGAGCTGAATACCCTGTAAAGAAGGATTCATGGTTGCTATTTTATCAGCAATAAAAGCAGCATCTCCGCATTTTTTTGTAAAATACGCTTTATAATTTACTTTTTTATATTCTATAATAGGAAGTAAAGATTTCCATATCTGCATACCGTGACCGGAACGGGATGCTGGATTAATGATAATATGGTACATTAGAAACTCCTGTCTGTGAAATTTAAATATATTATAGGTCTTAAGATTATCTACACGCATATAGACATTGGCTAATCCCTTGACCCTGATAAGATAAATTTTAACAGTATAAAAAAAGAATGTAAAGTGAAAGGGTAGCAGAAGGAAGATATCTAGTAATATGGCACATTAAAGTAAGAAAGTCCTTGCATTTCGAAATAAGCTTGTTTATACTATACGCTAAGAAGTAAAACTAAAAACAAAAGCAAACGAGGAGGCAAGTGCGAAAATGTATTCATTAGACGAAGTGAAAAAAGTAGATCCAGAGATTGCACAGGCAATTGTGGATGAGCAGCAAAGACAGAACAATCATATTGAGTTAATCGCATCTGAGAATTGGGTAAGTAAAGCAGTTATGGCAGCTATGGGAAGCCCGCTTACCAATAAATATGCAGAAGGATATCCGGGAAAAAGATATTATGGTGGATGTGAATGCGTCGATGTAGTCGAAACACTTGCTATTGAAAGAGCAAAGAAATTATTTGGTTGTGATTATGCGAATGTGCAGCCGCATTCAGGAGCACAGGCAAATATGGCAGTACAGTTTGCTATCTTAAATCCAGGTGATACATTGATGGGTATGAACCTTGACCACGGTGGACATCTGACACACGGAAGCCCGGTAAATATGTCTGGAAAATGGTTCAAAGTAGTTCCGTATGGTGTAAATGACGAAGGATTCATTGATTATGATGAATTAAGAAGAATCGCATTAGAGGCAAAACCAAAGATGATTATCGCAGGTGCCAGTGCCTATGCAAGAACAATAGATTTTAAGAAATTCAGAGAAGTAGCAGATGAAGTAGGAGCAGTTCTCATGGTAGATATGGCTCATATTGCGGGACTTGTGGCAGCAGGACTTCATCCAAGCCCAATGCCATACGCAGATGTAGTGACTACTACCACCCATAAAACACTTCGCGGACCTCGTGGCGGACTCATTCTCTGCAATCAGGAAGCAGCAGATAAGTACAACTTTAATAAGGCAATCTTCCCAGGTATCCAGGGTGGACCTTTGATGCATGTAATTGCTGCAAAAGCAGTATGTTTTGAAGAAGCTTTATCCGATGATTTCAAAGTATACCAGAAAAATATCGTCGACAATGCACAGGCTTTATGCAAAGGACTCATGAGCCGAGGCATTAAAATTGTATCCGGCGGTACCGATAATCATTTGATGTTAATGGATTTAACACCATTTGATTTGACCGGAAAAGCAATTGAAAAGTTATTAGATGCGGCACATATTACAGCAAATAAAAATACGATTCCAAATGATCCAAAATCTCCATTTGTTACAAGTGGAATTCGCCTTGGTACACCAGCCATTACATCAAGGGGAATGAATACAGAGGATATGGATAAAATTGCAGAAGCAATCGCACTCATTGTTAAGGGCGGTGAAGAAAAAGTAGCAGATGCACAGGCAATCGTAAAATCATTAACCGACCAATATCCACTTATGTAAACTCTACGTTGACAATAAGCCATATTAAGAAAAAGAATCCACCTTATGTGTCATGCTTGCATGAAAACATAGGGTGGATTCTTTTTTTAAAATGTAAAAGGGAATTGCATTCGTCAGATTACATGATATTCAGTGAGCAATTTTTCAATCTCGGTTCCGTTTATTTTTTTAAGGAGCACTTTGAGGGCAAATTTTTGCTTTAAATCAAGCTTCATTTCGGTAATCGGTTTGCCGTCACGCATTGCAACTGTTGCATTCAGGAGATCGCGGATATTATATACACTGCCCCATACTTCCGGCACACCACGATCCACATTCAGCAGCGTGTAGACAGCTTCCATAGCGGTGCGAATGGAATATTCAGTAGTAAAGACGGTATCTCTCGGTGTTTCTGCAAAATTTCCAATAAACGCGAAATTGACACAGCCATCTGGCACGACGTCTGGACGGTCGCCTGCCTCACGCGGCTGGAAGTAAGCGCTGGCAAACGGCATCATTACAGGAACCGTATTGGCGCTGTTTTTTGCCAGATACTCAATCTGATCTTCTGGGACACCCAGATGATAAAGCCACTCCTCACAGATTTCCATACCGGTGCAGTCGCGCATGGACTTCTTAATAAAGTCACCGGGACGGTCAGAGAACATCCCGTAGAGCCACACCAGTACCTGGCCCTTAGGCTGATTCCGGTATTGCGGCTGACGATTGATTGTCCAGCTAAGAAGCCAGGTGGAATCCGTTACAGTGACGATGCCACCAGTGACAACCTTGCCGGACAGTGGATCACGTTTACAGATATTTTGGATATATGGTAAAATTTTGCTGTCAAGAGTGTTAACTGTGGCACTGACCCAGTTGCTGTCCTCAGGATCGGTACAGAACTTATCGGGATGACCGAAGGAAGCATCCTGCTTTGCAATCTTGCGCCAAAGGTCAAACGTACCACCCTCGTGAATTTCGCAGTCCATTCCGCTCGCCTTGGTCTGGCTGCCGTAAGTGGAATTTTCCACATTGCTGCCGTTTGTGTAGAAGACAAAATCATCTGGTGTAAGGTCAATGTTTTCTGTCTGACCATCATGTGCAACGACAATTGTCTTCGCAGTTTTCTTTTCAGGCTGAATATCAAATATCACATTCATGACCTGTGTATTGTAATGAAACTGGACGCCATGCTCCTGCAGATATTTAATTATCGGAAGTACCATGGACTCATATTGGTTGTATTTGGTGAAGCGCAGTGCAGTAAAATCAGGAAGACCGCCAATGTGATGAATGTATCTTTGCATATAGCGCTTCATTTCAAGAGCACTCTGATCATCTTTGAATGCAAACATTGTACGCCAGTACATCCAGAAATTGGTGTTAAATACCTCGTCATCAAAAAGCTCCGTCATCTTGACATTCGCAAGTTTCTCATCCGGCGTCATGAATAACTGCATGATTTCCATAGCACCCTTATCAGAAAGTCCAAATTTATTTTCGGTATGCGCATCCTGACCTCGATTTAAGGTGGCCCGGCAAAGAGAATAATTTGGGTCTTTTTTGTTTAGCCAGTAATACTCGTCAAGGACACTGACTCCCTCGGTTTCGATGGAAGGAATGGAACGGAACAGGTCCCACATACACTCAAAGTGGTTGTCCATTTCACGTCCACCGCGCATCACATAGCCAATATTTGTGATTTGATCTCCGTCTAGAGCTCCACCAGGGATAGAACCCTTTTCCAAGATATGAATATGTGCCCCTGGCATCTGGGCATCACGCACCAGAAAGCAAGCCGCAGAAAGGGAGGCCAAGCCGCTTCCAATCAGATAGGCTGATTTGTGTTCTACATTCTCAGGTTTTTCGGGACGTGCAAAGGCTTCATAGTTACCGCTTGAATAATACATAATATTACCTCCTGTAAATTTTATTTTAGATGATTTATTTTATGTTCATATTGTAATTCAATACAGGCAAAGCCACAATAAACATATTCTGCGCTGTGATAAGACTTTAATCACAACGCAGAATATGAGGGGAAACTTATCAAATTTAGGGTTTTGATAAAAAGGTATCAGAACTTGTACGCTTCCAGTGCCTTTGTAATATTTCCATGCATCAATGACCCAAGACGATCAATAATAATATGGGGTTCTTCTTTCATGTCACTTCGTATCCAGTCGAGCATAAGACCAACAAAGGCAAACTTATAAAAATTTGCAATAAACTTTTCGTCTTCCTCTCTTACATTCATACCAATCGCTTTCTCTTCGACAACATCAAGAAGAAGCTTATAGGTTAGCCTATATAGATAGATTTCCACCTGCTCACGATTAACGCTGTGGTATACATTCATGATAAAAGGCTTATTATCCCGAACGGCTTCAAAAAGCTGCAAAAAGCCTTCCTGCCATGTGCCATACGTCTTTTTGCCCTCCAGAGCTTTGGTGGCATCTTCAACGCAGGACCATTCAATCAGGTCGTAAATATCTTTAAAATGATAGTAAAAAGTCATACGGTTAATACCGCAGTCTTCAGCAATATCATTAATTGTAATTTTATCCAACGGCTTTTTTAGCAGCAAATTTTTAAGAGATGCTTCCAGAGCCCGTTTTGTTACCTGTGACATTTTTAGCTCCTATCTGCGACCTTTGGTCGCGTACAAATATTATAACGAATACAGAAAAAAAGGTCAATATTTGGGCATCTTGTTACGAGGTATCACAATATTTCAGCAAGACCGACATCAAGAGTATGTGGACAAAGTCGCGCACATGATAAAAAATAAGAAAAAACTAAGTTTCATAAACAGGATTATATGATATGATGATACTGTATGAGTATAGCATGAGAAAAAGAGTGGAGTAAGTGCGATGAAGCAAAATCAACAACTAGTAATTCAGGTTAAGGACCTATATAAGATATATCGCGTGGGTGATACCAGAGTACGGGCTTTAAATGGCGTATCGCTGGAAATCTACAAGGGCGAATTCTGTGCGATTGTAGGAACTTCAGGGTCTGGGAAGTCAACGCTGCTGAATATGCTGGCAGGATTGGAAGCACCTACGAAGGGTACGATTGTAATTCAGAAGGAGCATATGGAAAATAAAAATGAAAATCAATTGGTTGCATTTCGACGAAAACATATTGGTTTCATTTTTCAGTCCTTTAATTTAATGGGGACTATGAATGCCATTGAAAATGTTGCACTGCCATTGACTTTTCAGGGAATGGAAAAAAAGGAGAGGTTAGAAAAAGCAAATAAAGTTCTGGATTTGGTAGGACTTGAGAAATGTAAAAAGCACCGACCTACACAGATGTCAGGTGGTCAGCAGCAGAGAGTAGGTGTTGCGCGTGCATTAGTCGTAGAGCCGGAAATTATATTTGCCGATGAACCAACCGGAAATCTGGATTCCAACACCTCCAAGGAAGTAATGGAGCTCATGCAAAAGGTGGTACGGGAACAAAAACAGACCTTGGTTATGGTTACCCATGACAATCATCTGGCAAGCTTTGCAGATCGGATTTTTCATATTATGGATGGAAAGATTACACGAATTGAAGATAATCGGACGGAAAAGGACATATAAAATATATGTAACAATACTAAGTGATAGCGAACTGAGAAAGGATTAAAGAATGAAAAGGTCAGTGAAAACACTATTTAATATAAGAGGAAAACAAAAGGCAGGTTATGCATTATTTGTACTTGGGATGTGTGCGATAACGGCATTACCAATGTCAGAACCAATGAGGGTATTGGCAGATACGACCGTGAGCGGGAATGATTCCAGTGACAAGGCTTCTGATAGTCTTAAAAATCAATATTATACCAAATTAATGAACTATAAGAGCAATTTGTATATTGCAAATACAGTAACAAAAGCTTCCAAGGATAAGATTGAAAAACTGTATTACAGTGCCAATGCTTACATAGCCAATTATGAAATGTCAGAATCTGAACTGGCTTCTTATGTATCAGGAATAGAAGCACAGATGGCATCCATTATCAGTGGACAGACACCTGAGGAGGCTGCAACGACAAAGGAATTTCTCGCTGTCGCAGATAATTATTCGACTTCTATTGGACAACATGGCAAGGAAGCACAGGTTTCTCTTCCGATAATTAATCTTGGAACAGAGGATGTGACTGACGTAGTAATCACACCGAAGACTTCTGCGCTGGTAAAAGAATGGCCATTTGAAATTGATAAAACAAGCTACACACAGACAATTGACCTGTTACCGGGTAATCCGGATAAAGATACCGCAGTGCAAAACCGCAGGGAACTATATTATACATTTCGTGTAAGAGATGATGTATTGACGGGATATTATAAATTGGAATTTGATTTGACCTACAAGCGGAAAGGAGCTGTCGAAACAGCAACATTGCCAATTTATGTACAGATGGAGGGTGCTCCGGGAAGTGGAAGCATCGACCAGACAAAAGATGAAGACGCAAAGAAATCAACACCGCGTATTATCGTAACTGGTTTTGAAACAAATCCGGAAACCGTATTTGCAGGCGATACCTTTGAACTGAGCATTCATGTAAGGAATACATCACAGAGAACTTCAGTATCTAATGTGGAGTTTGACCTGGAAGCAGCGGTAGAGGGAAAGGATGAAAATGCCACGTATTCGGCTTTTTTACCAACATCAGGATCCAATACGGTTTACATAAATAATATACCGCAGGGTGGAACCGCAGACCTGAATATTGAAATGACAGCGAAAGTTGATTTGGCACAGAAACCATATGTATTAAATATCAAAATGAACTATGAAGACGATAATTATAACCCGTATGAAGCAACTGCCAGCGTTTCCATTCCGGTAAAACAGGAATCCAAATTTGAAACGAGTTCACCGGAGATTACCCCTACGGAATTAACGGTTGGAGAACAGTCCAATATTATGTTTAGCATATATAATACAGGTAAGACCACCCTGTATAATACAAAGGTGAAATTCGTGGCAGACAGCATTGAAGGCGGAGACACCTTTGTCGGAAAAATTGAGCCGGGTGCGACCGGCAATGTAGACGCTATGGTAACGGGTAAGGCAACGACGATGGACGATGGGACAATCAAAGCAATCATTTCTTATGAAAATGAGTCTGGAAAGGTCACAGAGGAAGAAAAGCTGCTTACGCTGAGTGTTATGGAAGGCTACGATGATATTCCAATGGAACCAACGGAAGAAGAAATGGTAGCAGAACCAAATTATACCATCTGGATTGTGGCAGGTGTAATCGTTGGAATTATACTTGTGGTAGTAGTGGTAAAAATAATTAGAAAGAAAAAGAAAAAAGCGAAAGAAGCAAAGGAACTGGAAGAAGATTTGGCGGGGATAGATAATGAAAATTCTTGATCTATTACGAATGAGCAGCAGTAGTCTTTGGAAAAGAAAAGTCCGTACATTCTTGACGGTACTGGGTGTTATCGTAGGTACCGCATCAATTGTTGTAATGATTTCTCTTGGATTGGGGCTGAATAAGAGTTCTATGGAGCAGATTGAAAAGTATGGTGGATTGACCACTATAAATGTATCTGAAACATCATCGAACAATTCTTATGCAATGATTAGTACCGCCACCGATGCTGCTAAAAGCAGCAGTAAGGAAAAAAAGCGCCTGGATGATGCAGCGGTAGAGAAGATTGCGAGCATACCCCATGTGGAAATAGCATCGCCTATTCTGGAAATCAATGCAATTGTGAAATACGGAAGTTATGAGAGTAATCTAACTATTCAGGGAATGACACTGGATGCATTACAAAAGAAAAATCTAAAGCTGGGACAGGGCAGCCTGCCGGAAGTAAACTCCAATGCTTTGCAACTGGTATATGGTAATCAGATTCTAGGTAATTTCTCTAATAGCAAAACGGGAGCAAGCTATTGGTCTACCGGAGAACTGCCAAATATTGATTTGATGAAGGATGTGTTGTGGCTTATCTATGATACGGATGCGTATTACCAGTCACAATCCTCTGGAAGTGGAAATAATTCTTCTTCTGGTGGAAAACAGGTACTACCGCCGAAAAAATATATGGTGGAAGGTGCAGGTGTAATCGAAGGAACCATGGATGACTACAATGACAGCTCCTGGAGTGTGTACTGTGAATTGGAAACCCTGAAGGCTCAATTAAGGAAAGCCTTTAAGAATAAAGCAATTCCGGGACAGCCATTACTGCCTTCGGGCAAACCCTATAAGGAGCTTTTTTATACCGGTATTTATGTAAACGTAGATGATATGAGTCAACTGGAAACGGTACAATCCGAAATTACAACTTTGGGTTATCAGGCAAGCAGCAATTCAGACTGGGTAAAGCAGACAAAAGAGCAGTATGGGTATATCCAGGCAGTACTCGGCGGAATTGGTGCAGTTGCTTTGCTGGTAGCCGCCATAGGTATTACCAATACAATGATGATGTCTATTTATGAAAGAACAAAGGAAATCGGTGTCATGAAGGTATTGGGTTGTGATTTACATAATATCCAGGCAATGTTTTTACTGGAAGCAGGTTATATTGGATTTATCGGTGGTACGGTTGGAGTAATTTTAAGCTATGGCATTTCATTTATTATTAATACCATTATGAGAAATACAGGAAGTGAAATGTCTTCGCTATCCTATATACCACCCTGGCTTGCCGGATTTGCGATTTTATTTGCAGTCGTAGTCGGAATGGTGGCAGGATTCTTCCCTTCTCTCAGGGCAATGAAGCTGAGTCCACTTAGTGCTATCAGAAATGAATAAAAACTATCATAAACGGTAAAAAGGTCTGAGGAAGTATGCCTCAGACCTTTTTCTATGCTATAATATTATAAGTTTACAAAAGGAATGAGTAGGATATACAATGGTTGAAAGAAAAGACAATCCATCATGGCTGAGTGTCAGCTTATTCGGATAGAAAGTAGGTAGACATATGTCGGAACATCAGACAAAAGAATGGAAAAAAAATAAATTCGTGCTGATTAGCATTGGTGCAATGCTGGTTATGATTTTAATTACCATGGGTGGTTTAATTTTCTTTAAAATAAAGATACAAAACTCTATGAAGGAGGATATGCATATATCCAAAGAGAGCTATGATAAGTATTATGTCATGATTACACCGGACAGCGATTCTTCCTTTTGGCAGTCTGTATTTGAAGGTGCGAAGGAAGAAGCAAAGAAAAATCATGCATATGTCGAAATTCTAGGTGATAATCTGAGTGTTTCCTATTCCGAAGCAGAGCAGCTGCGGATTGCAATTGATGCGAAAGTAGATGGTATTATCGTTGAAGCAAACGAAAGTGCCCAGATGCTGGAGCTTATTAATGAGGCGGTACAGGAAGGAATACCTGTGGTTACTGCATTGGGGGATAATACGGCGAGTGTCAGACAAAGCTATGTTGGTATTAGTAGCTATAATCTGGGCCGTGAGTACGGAAAACAGGTGAATACCCTTGCAGATGCCTATTTTAAAGGGGATACTGCAGATATGGCTGATAAGAAAAATGAGCCCCTGCAGGTACTTGTTCTAATCAATGCCAATGCAGATGATTCCAGTCAGAATATCCTTTTTTCAGCGATACAGGAAACGGTAGAAAGTAAAAGTGACCATGCTGGTCAAATCAACCTGGAGGCCAGGGCAATCGATACCGAGGGAGCCTTTACGGCGGAGGAGTCTATTCGTAATATTTTTATGACGGAGGAGGATCTGCCGGATATTATTCTCTGCCTGGATGAATTAAATACGACTTGTGTATATCAGGAGATTGTTGATTATAATAAGGTTGGTCAGATTACCATTGTAGGTTATTATGATTCTGAAACGATTTTAAAAGCAATTGAACACAATGTAATTTATTCTACGATTTCCGTAGATACAAAGCAGATGGGAGAGTATTGTGCAGAGGCTTTAAATGAATATTTACAAACCGGATATGTCAGTGAGTATTATGCGGTAGACACCAATGTGATCACAGCTGGCAATGTACGTAATTATCTGGGAGGTGATGCCGATGCAGAAAAGTAGATTTCTGAATAGAATACATACGGTCACCTTACAGACTAAATTAATCTTTTCTTTTATTGCAACCACCATTATAATTTTAATTGTAAATTTATTCATGTATCAGAATATTAATCAGCTTGTGAATCAACTGGATGCGATTTATTTAAGTAATGTGCAGTTAAATGAACTGGGTGAAGCACTGAATGATGTGCAGGACAGCATGACTTTGTATTTGAATACGAAGACATCGGATGCCATGGAGTCTTATTACCGGGCTGAGCAGGATTATTCCATGCTGATACAGAATCTGAATGAAAAAGTTACCGATGATAATCTTCAGATGATGGAACGAATGATTCGTAATATGTCAGACAACTATCTGGAGATTACGAATCAGACAGTAGAAGCAAAGCGTGGCCGTAATATTGAAAAATATAAGACCAGATATGAGAAGGCAACAGAGCTATATGAATACATAGGTACGTATGTTTACAGCTTAAATAATGAACAGTTCCGCGAGAATTCAAGCAGCTATAAAATGCTGTCTTTATCCTTGCAGTATCTGGAATTTATCAGTATTTTTATCCTGGTGTCTGTGGCAGCCTGCAATATTGTATTGATTACGATACTGACAAAGAGTATTACAAACCCACTCAGCATTCTGTCAAAGGCAGCGAATCAGGTGGCGAGTGGAAATCTGGAAGCCGAATTAGTGGAAGTGTATTCCATGGACGAGATTGGAATTGTCAGCAGTGCGTTTAATAAGATGCTGGTAAGCATTCGCGAGTACATAGAACGTATCAAGGAGAGTATGGAGAAAGAACGAACCATGAAGGAGCGGGAACTTATGATGGGAACGCATTTGAAGGATGCCCAGCTTAAGTATCTGCAGGCACAGATAAATCCTCATTTCCTCTTTAACACTCTGAATGCCGGTGCGCAGCTAGCCATGATGGAGGGTGCGGACCGGACCTATGAGTATGTACAGAATGTAGCACAGTTTTTTCGCTATAATGTAAAGAAAAATAATGAAACCGTGTCGTTACGGGATGAAATAGAATTAGTGGATAATTATATTTATATCTTAAATGTAAGGTTTTCCGGAGATATTCACTTTGAAAAACATATCGACGAATCGCTGACAAATATTCAGGTACCAAGCATGCTCCTGCAGCCGATTGTGGAAAACAGTATTAATTATGGCATTCGGGATATTGAGTGGCAAGGGCTGATACAGCTTTCTGTATATGAACAGGAGGAAACGGTTTGCATCAGTATCAAAGATAATGGAATTGGAATGACGCAGAATAAGATTGATAAAGTTATGTCAAGTGAATTGCGGGAGTCAGATGTTTCTGCAGAATCCAACGGCGTAGGACTTAGCAATGTAATCAGCCGCTTACGATTATTTTTTGACAGTAAAGATGTCTTTGACATTATAAGTGAGGGTGAGAATAAAGGTACCGAAGTGATTATTTACCTGCCGAATACAGCGATGGGAAGGAAGTACGAAGATGTATAAAATTATGCTTGCAGATGATGAAGGAATTGTAATTGATTCTTTACACTTTATTATAGAAAAAGAATTTGGGGATTCCTGTATGATTGAATCTGCGAAGACTGGAAGAAGTGTCATTGAACTGGCGGAGAATTTCAGACCAGATATTGCTTTTATGGATATTCAGATGCCCGGTATCAATGGAATCGATGCAATGCGCGAAATCAAAGAAAATAATAAGAACACGATTTTTATTGTAATGAGTGCATATGACAAATTTGATTATGCAAAAGAAGCAATTAATCTGGGTGTTCTGGAATACCTGAATAAACCGGTGGAGCGGAGCAAGATCGTACAGGTATTGCAGAAAGCTATGAAGATGATAGATGGCGAACGGGAGAAACGGAGTAATGAACTTCTGGTAAAGGAGAAACTGGAAACGGTTGTTCCGATAATTGAAAATGGGTTAATTTATAATATTTTATTTCAGGAAAACTTCGAGGAGGACATCAGCAACTTTAAAAACCTGTTAGGCATAGAACAGGATTATGGCTATATGGGTGTCCTGGTATGTGGAGATAGTCAGGATGGAAACCACATGACGAATGCGGTTGGCGCAAGTGTACGTGTGCAGAACTGCTATATGGAAGTCAGAGAAATCGTAAGAGGGTTCTTTCCCTGCATTATGGGTGCCCTGATGGCAAATAAAATAGCTATTTTTATTCCCAGTGAAAATGAGCAGCTTAATTATAATGAGCGTATTGAAATTATAGAAAAATCCCGTGAGGTAGTACGAAAACTGCGTAAAAAGGTGGATGTGGCATTTCGTGTGGGCATTGGCTCCGTCAGAAATATACATGATGCCAATATCTCTTATAGTGAAGCTCTGAATTCACTTGTAGATACAACAGGAACCGTAGCTCATGTAGATGATTTGCCAATTGGATGTAAGTACGCCGATAATTATCCGATTGAAATCGAGGAGCGCATTTTTGAAAGGGTAGAAAAAGGCGATGTCAATGAAGTGATTGTTTCAGGAAACAGTTTCTTTGACTGGATGGAGGAAAATTACAGCGACCATAAGACGGATGTGAAATTAAAGGTGCTTGAATTTATCTTATGGGCAGAGCATCTTGCCTATGTGAGCGGTGGTTCCACCTATTATTTCCTTTCCAGAGAGGACTATCTGCCCACGCTTATGGAGCTGGATACGATGGATGGTATTCGCTCATGGTTTATTGAACATTTGGCGAATGTCTGTAGAAATATGATTGCGAAGAAGGAAGAACAGTCCATCAGTGTTGTCAGCAGAGCAAAAATTTACATTGATTCCCATTATATGAAGGATATCTCATTAGATGATGTATCCAGAGAGGTGGACATCAGTCCATACTATTTCAGCAAGATATTTAAAGATGAAACCGGTGAGAATTTTATCGAATATGTAACCAATATTCGTATGAATAAAGCAAAAGAGCTTTTGACAGGTTCCGACTGCAGTATGAAAGAAATCTGTAGTATAGTGGGGTATCAGGATCCAAATTATTTTAGCCGTTCCTTTAAGAAGAATACGGGATTTACCCCTACAGAATATAAAGAAAGTAACTAAAGGATAGCAAGGAACAGCTTATGCGGGAGGTAGAATTAAAAATGAACAGAAGATTATGGAGTATTCTCTTAGCGGCGTGTCTGGTTCTGACTGGATGCGGAAAAAGCGAAACCCAGGAAATAGTTACGAAGGAAGAAGCAAATGAAAAGGTTCAGATTGGAATGAGTTTTGATTCCTTTGTAATTGAACGGTGGCAGCGGGATCGCGATGTATTTGTGTCTACGGCGAAAGAACTGGGCGCGGAGGTAAACGTGCAGAACGCAAACGGAGATGCAGCAGAGCAAATTTCACAAATTGAATATTTTATCGAGAAAAAAATGGATGTCATAGTAATTATCTGCATTGATTCTAATCTGCTAAAGGATGTGGTACAGAAAGCGAAGAACCAGGGGATTAAAGTTATTGCCTATGACCGTATGATTAATGGTGCCAATGTGGATTTGTATATTTCTTTTGACAATGAAATGGTGGGGACTATGATGGGAGAGGCACTTGCCAGTGCAGGACTGGATAATAAAAGGGTTGTGATGCTATGCGGCCCAATGACGGATAATAATGTTTCTTATGTAGATACCGGCTTCCAGAAGGTTATGAAGGATAATGATATCGAAATCGTGGATTCTATGAATGCAGATGGCTGGAAAGCAGAGCTTGCAGGAAATTATGTGTATGACCATTATGATACGATACGCGATGTAGATGGGATTATGTGTGGAAATGACAGTATGGCAACACAGGCTGTTCGCGCATTGGCAGAGAAAAGATTAGCAGGCAAGAAGATAGTGGTCGGACAGGATGCGGATTTGGAAGCCTGCCAGCGAATCGTAGAAGGCACGCAGCTCATGACCGTGTACAAACCCGTCGAAAAATTAGCGAAGGCAGCAGCTGAATATGCAATCAAGCTTGCAAATGAAGAAGATTTGTCCACGCTATCTACCATAGCAGATGGAGATAATAGAGTTCCTTACGTATATCTGGAACCGATTGCAGTAACCAGAAGTAACATAGATGAAGTAATCATCAACAGTGGATACCACCTGAAAGAAGACGTCTACCTAAACGTACGCAAGTAGAAGACGGCTTGCCCTGAATCATTTGTGATAATATAGAGATGTGAAAAATGTAACAAGGCTCAGTGGACTATAGTTCTAAGAAGGAGCGTTTGAGGACGTTGGCACTTATGCAGTGTATTTTACTGCATTATGTGCCACTACGTCTGAAACCGAGCGAGAGCGCCTCCTAAATAGAACTATAGTTCACTGAGCCCTTTACATTAGAACAGGATTTTTTTGTGATTGGGTAGCATTTTTTTGAAAATATGCTAAATAAAGAGGGAAGTTAGGACTCATATATGTTGAAAATGTGCAGAAGGTCGCAAACATGTACTATTTTGTTTGTGATATATTGTGATTGTAACAAAGAAGTAATAAACCAATTCAAGCACAGGGAGGATTTATCAGAATGAAAAGAAAATTACTTAGTACCGTACTCAGCGTAGCTATGGTAGCAACCATGTTAGTTGGTTGTGGAAGCAAAGCTACAACAGATGCGCCAGCAGCAGATGCAACAGCTACAACAGAAGCAGCAGCTACAACAGATGATGCTGCAGCAGCAACAGAAACACCAGCAGCAGGCGGTGGAAAAATCGGTGTTGCAATGCCTACGAAAGATTTACAGAGATGGAATCAAGATGGTACAAACATGGAGGCTCAATTAAAAGAGGCTGGATATGAAGTAGATTTACAATATGCATCAAATGATGTGCAGACACAGGTATCACAAATCGAAAATATGATTAACAACGGAGATCAATTACTAGTTGTAGCATCTATCGATGGTAGCTCATTAGGTGATGTAATGGCTCAGGCAAAAGAAGCAGGAATTCCTGTTATCGCTTATGACCGTTTAATCATGAACTCAGATGCAGTTTCCTACTATGCAACATTTGATAACTACATGGTTGGTACAAAACAGGGTGAATATATTGTTAAAGCATTAGACCTTGACAATGCAGCAGGCCCATTCAATATGGAAATCTTCACAGGTGATCCTGGTGATAACAATGCAAACTTCTTCTACGGTGGAGCAATGGATGTTCTTCAGAAATACATTGATGAAGGCAAATTAGTTGTTAAATCCGGACAGGTAGATTTCGCAACTGTTGCAACAGCTAACTGGGATACAGCAACTGCTCAATCAAGAATGGATAACATTTTAGCTTCTTACTATGCAGATGGTTCTAAACTTGACGTAGTTCTTTGCTCCAATGACTCTACAGCACTTGGCGTTGAAAACTCTCTTGAAGCATCTTATACAGGTGACTGGCCAGTAATCACAGGTCAAGACTGTGATATCGCTAATACAAAGAACATGATCGCTGGAAAACAATCTATGTCAATCTTCAAAGATACACGTGAATTAGCAACACAGGTTGTATCAATGGTTGATGCTATCATGAAAGGTGGAGAAGCTCCAGTAAATGATACAGAAACATATGACAATGGTGCAGGTGTTGTTCCTTCATTCCTTTGTGAGCCAGTATTTGCTGATAAAGATAACTACAAAGAATTATTAATTGATTCAGGATACTATACAGAAGACGACCTTAAATAGGAAGTAAAACAAAAAGTTAAGGCAGGCGGGTTTTAACTCGCCTGCTATTCTAAGTTACTATGTTAAAATTCAGGATGGAGTTTATGAAAAAATAGAACTAAGTAGCGAATAGGAGGGATTTATTTTGGCGAAGACATTGCTGGAAATGAAAAATATTACCAAAACTTTCCCCGGCGTTAAGGCACTTGACAATGTTAATTTAAAAGTTGAAGAGGGCGAAATACACGCTCTGGTTGGAGAAAATGGTGCAGGTAAATCTACATTAATGAATGTATTGAGTGGCATTTATCCTTATGGCTCTTACGAGGGCGATATTATCTATAATGGTGATATATGTAAATTTAATAAAATAAAAGACAGTGAAGAAAAAGGTATTGTAATTATTCACCAGGAATTGGCAATGGTTCCATATATGTCAATTGGTGAAAATATGTTTTTAGGAAATGAACGTGGCAAGGCAGCAGCAATTGACTGGAATGTTACATATGGTGAGGCAGACAAATATCTGAAGACAGTTGGACTTACGGATTCTTCCAGAACACTGGTAAAGGATATCAGTGTTGGTAAACAACAATTAGTTGAAATTGCTAAAGCATTGGCAAAAAATGCCAGGCTGCTGATTTTGGATGAACCGACTTCCTCTTTGAATGAATCTGATTCCAAAGCATTATTAGATTTATTATTGAAATTCAAGAGAGAAGGAATGACTTCGATTATTATTTCTCATAAATTAAATGAAGTAGCATATGTAGCGGATAAGATTACCGTTATTCGTGATGGTGCAACAATTGAGACCTTAGATAAAGAAAAGGATGATATATCCGAGGATAAAATCATTCAGGGTATGGTTGGTCGTGAACTGTCTGACCGTTTCCCAAAGCGTCATGATGTGAAAATCGGTGACTACAGTATGGAAGTAAAGGATTGGACAGTATTTCATCCAACCTATGCGGACAAAAAGGTAGTAAATAATGTTTCTTTTAATGTAAGAAAAGGTGAAGTAGTTGGTATTTCAGGTTTGATGGGAGCAGGTAGAACAGAACTTGCCATGAGTATCTTTGGTAAGAGCTATGGCAGTAATATTACAGGAACCTTAAAAATCAATGGAAAAGAAGTGCAGCTAAAGACGGTACGTGAAGCGATTAATCATAAATTGGCTTATGTTACTGAGGACAGAAAAGGAAATGGACTTGTATTAAGTAATCCGATTAAAATCAACACCACGCTTGCAAATCTAGAGAGTATCAGTAGCAAATTAGTAATTGATAAAGATAAGGAATTCCAGGTTGCGGATGAATATAAAGTGAAATTAAAAACAAAATGTCCGTCTGTAGAACAAAATGTAGGGAACTTAAGTGGTGGTAACCAGCAGAAAATACTACTTGCAAAATGGATGTTTGCAGACCCGGATATTCTTATTCTGGATGAGCCTACCAGAGGTATTGATGTAGGCGCGAAATATGAAATTTACTGTATTATCAATGACCTTGTAGCAGCTGGAAAATCTGTTATTATGATTTCCTCTGAATTGCCGGAAGTATTAGGTATGAGTGATCGTATCTATGTTATGAACGAAGGTAAAATGGTAGGAGAATTAAATAGAGAAGAAGCTACACAAGAGAAGATTATGTCTAGTATATTAAAATCAAGTAAAGGGGAATAAGAATGAATAAAGCAAAATTATTAGCTGGACTAAAAAAATATACAATGATTATTGCCCTCGTTGTCATTACTATTTTCTTCGCTTGGCGTACAGAAGGCAAAATATTATTACCGATGAATATTACAAATCTGATTGCACAAAATGCATATGTATATGTATTGGCAACCGGTATGTTATTATGTATCCTGACTGGTGGTAATATCGATTTATCCGTTGGTTCGGTCGTATGCTTTGTTGGTGCAATCGGCGCGAGCTTAATGGAAAAGGGAATGAATGTAGTATTAGCAGTTCTTGTTATGTTAGTTGCAGGTGCAATTATCGGTGCATTTCAGGGATATTGGATTGCATATCAAAAGGTTCCGCCGTTTATCGCGACACTGGCGGGCATGCTGGCTTTCCGTGGACTTGCCAATGTTGTTTTAGACGGACGTACGGTTTCTATTACAAATAAAGCCTTTATCAATGCGTTTGGTGGCGGTGCGGATTGTTATATACCTGATTTCTTTGGGGGCACTACCTTAAATCTGACTTGTATGGCGGCAGGTATCCTGGCATGTGTTATTTATGTTGGGCTTCAGGTAAAAAACCATATGGATAGAGTGAAAAAAGGATATGAAGCAGAGTCTATGGGTGCAACTGCCGTAAAAGCAGTTCTTATCTGTATTGTTATCGTTGCATTTAGCTACAAATTAGCAATGAATAAAGGTATTCCGACTGCCCTTTTATGGATTATATTAGTTGTACTTGTATATGGTTATGTTACTACGAAAACACGTATTGGCCGTTATTTATATGCAGTCGGTGGTAATGAAAAAGCAACGAAATTATCCGGTATCAATACCGAAAATGTATATTTTATCGCATATGTCAACATGGGATTGTTAGCAGGTCTTGCAGGTATTCTTACCATTGCACGTATGACATCCTCGCAGCCAACCTATGGACAAAGCTATGAAATGGATGCAATTGGTTCCTGCTTCATCGGCGGTGCTTCCGCTTATGGTGGAGTTGGTACGGTATCTGGAGTAGTGGTTGGTGCAACGCTTATGGGTGTTATCAACTTAGGTATGTCTATCATGGGTGTAGATGCGAACTACCAGAAAGTAGTCAAGGGTCTGGTATTGTTATTTGCGGTTATCTTTGATGTTGTATCTAAAAAAGAAAATAGTAAGTAGGAGGAGACTAGAATGAAAAAAGCAGTAGATATTATTAGAAAAAATACAATGCTGATTGTCTTAGTGCTAGTGGTTCTCTTCTTTGCCGCAATGACAAAAGGACAAATGCTTACAGCAGCGAACTTTACAAGTTTAATTTCACAGAATGCATATGTATATGTATTGGCAACTGGTATGTTGATGTGTATGCTGACCGGCGGTAATATTGATTTATCCGTTGGTTCTGTCGTATGTTTCATTGGTGCAGTTGGTGGTACGATGATGGTAACAAAAGGATGGCCGGTTGGTTTATCCATACTTCTTATGATTGTGATTGGACTCGTATATGGTATTTTATTAGGCTATTTAATCGCATACTTAAATATTCCACCTTGGATTGCTACCTTAGCAGGTATGTTAGCACTTCGTGGTTGGGGTGTTGCGATTATGAAGGGACTTACGATTTCCCCAATGCCAGAAAGCTTTGTAAAGATGTTCAATGGTTCTGTTCCAGATATATTTGGGTATAGCAGCCTGAACCTTACCTGTGTTGTGGTAGGAATTATTGTATGTATTGTATTTATCTTACTACAACTTAAGACCAGGAAAGACAGAACTAAAAAAGGATATGAAATAGATTCCAAGGTAAGTATGATTGCAAAGACAGTTATCACTTGTGCGGTAATCATGTTATTTGCAGTAAAAATGGCACAGAAGAATGGTATTCCGTTTGCTTTGATTTGGGTGGCTGTTATCTGTATGGTTTATAGCTTTATTACTTCAAAAACAACGATTGGAAGATATTTCTATACCATTGGTGGAAACGAAGCAGCTACCAGATTATCGGGTATTGATACCAAGAAGATTTATTTCATTGCTTATGTCAATATGGCTTTTCTTTCTACGATAGCTGCAATGATGACAATGGCACGTAACACTTCTGCCACCCCAACTGCTGGTACAAACTTTGAAATGGACGCAATCAGTGCCTGCGTAGTAGGCGGCGTATCTGCTTATGGTGGTGCCGGTACGGTATTCGGTATGATTATAGGTGCAACCCTGATTGGTGTTATCAATCTTGGTATGAGTGTTATGGGAATTGATGCAAATTATCAAAAAGTAGTCAAAGGTCTGGTGTTATTATTTGCCGTTGTATTTGACTTATTAAATAAAAAGGAAAAACGTTCATAGAATAAAATATAAAAATACAGAATATAGAACGAATATGAAATAGTTAGCACGGAATTTAAAAAAAATACTATCGTTGTTATGTAACGATAGTATTTTTGTGTTATACTAAATACAAAATGGCAAAAAAAGTACTTATATGCGACCCAGAGTTGCAGAGAGGAGTAAGTTTGAAAAGAAGAATAAACATACTGTTTTTTGTGGGTGCATTGATTTTCGTATTAACTGGCTGCGGAGCAGATAATGAAAATCATGGTTTATCTGTGGAAAATCCACAGAAAATTTCTGTATGGAATTATTATAATGGAACGCAGGCGGTTGCTTTTGAGAATATGGTAAATCAGTTTAATGCTGGCATCGGAAAAGAAAAAGGCATTATTGTAACAGCAGTTTGCAAGGGGAGCGTAGATGAACTGTCAAATGCTCTGTTCGCATCCATTTATAAGGAAGTGGGGGCAGAAGAACTACCTAATATTATTCAGTGCTATAAGGATACGGCAATTACGTTGGACGATATGCAGTTACTGGTAAATCTGGATACCTATGTGGGAGAAGGGGAAAAGGCTTTATATGTAGATTCCTTTATTGAACAGGGATTACTTGGAAAAGAGAAAGAGTGGAAGCTATTTCCGATTGCAAAGAGTACAGAGGTCATGGTGCTGAATAAACAGGAGTGGGAATCCTTTGCAAGAGATACGGGGACTTCAACAGAGGAACTAATAACCTGGGAGGGACTGGCAAAGGCTGCAGAAAAATATTATAATTGGAGTTCTGGAAAAGCTTTTTTTGGAAGAGATTCATTTGCAACATATTTACTGACAGGGAGTACAGAATTAGGACATCCTATTTGTGTAGAAGCTGAGGACGGGAAAGTTCACATTGAATTGGACAAAGAAACAATGCGAATATTATGGGATAACTATTATATCCCATACATAAAGGGCTATTATGAACACACTGGGAAATTTCGTACCGATGATATTAAATTAGGTAAGATAGCTGCAGCGGTTAATTCTTCTACAGGCTGTGCCTATTTTCCGACAGAAGTGCCATTTGAAAATCAGGAGCCATACCCAATTGATTGTATGGTTTTACCAATTCCATATTTTAAAGGAACGGAATGTTATGTGAGCCAGCAGGGAGCCGATATGGCAGTATTATCAGGAACGGAAAGTCAGGAATATGCCAGTATTGTATTTCTGGAGTGGTTTACAAGGCCGGAGCAAAACATAGAGTTTGCAGTACAGACAGGATATTTACCGGTTGCCAGGGAAGCATGTGATGCATCAGTACTGGAGAAAAGAATAAAAGAAACGAATACGGACCTTGGCAATATTGATATAGAAGTATTAAAAACTGCATTGAATGAGCTTGCAGAAAATAAGGTATATGAAACTCTGGAATTTGAAGAAAGCTTTGAGGTACGAGGTCTGCTAAATAGAACCATGCTAGAGGATGCGACAGCAGATTGCAAGAGTATAGAGGAAAAGATGGCATCAGGACTGACCAGAGAAGAGGCAATGCAACCTTATTTAGGAGAGGAACGCTTTGAAAAATGGTATCAGGAACTTAAAGAGGCAATGGATATTATCATGGGTGAACAATAAAGGAGTACGAAAACTTGCATAAGAAAACAAAGACAATAACACTTCGTGCAAAAATTATGAGAACTCTGATAGCAACGGCTATTGTACAGTTAATTATCATAGGTAGTGTTATCAGCGTAATGAAAACAACGACACAGTTAAATGTAAGCACAAAACAAAGTTTGATAAATTCGGTATCTACACAGGGTGCTGCGTTGGAAAACATGATGGCACGGTGTTCTTCTCTATCGGATGCGATAGAACAGATGCGTCAAATAACAGCAGCATTTTGTGCGGTTAAAGGAGACAGTGTCTATGAGGTCATGAATTCGGATAACAGTGTTCAGCTGCTGAAAAGATATGAACCAATGATATTACGAATGCTGCACACGAGTGGAACCACAGGCAGCTTTGTTATTCTGGAGGGTGAGGAAGGAAGTAATGCAAAGGACTGCCTGTATTTGCGCGACACGACGCCTCTAACCTATGCAGAAAACGATAGTGATATTCTGGCGGAGGCAGGTCCAGGTGAATTTATTGTTCAGAGTGGTTATACGCTGGATTATAATTGGTCAACGAAATTAGAAATATCAAACAAAAGTGATTTTTATTATAAACCATATATTGCAGCCAGACAGTACAAAGGAAAAATCGACTCACATAATTTAGGGTATTGGTCATCTACTTTTCGATTAAGACCCAACGATATGGAAATTATTACGTATACGGTACCTATGACAGATGCAGATGGAAATGTATTTGGTGTCATGGGAGTTGAGATTAGTCTGGATTATTTAAAGACATTATTAAATAACCGTGAAATAATCGTAGATGAAAATGCGGGTTTTGTTTTAGCGACTTCTCACAAGGAAGGGGATTACTTTAGTCAGGTGACCACCGGAGCACAGTATCAGGCGCAACTGCCAAGTGGTACTTTTTTTCAGATGATACCGGATAAAGATGCGTTATATCAAATAGAGATCCCAAATATAGAAGAAACGAATCTTGCAAGTAGCTATTCCATGCATCTATACAATACCAATACACCATTTGAGCAGGAACAATGGTGTGTGGTAGGGATTGCACACCAGCAGGTTATTGAACATGCTGCAAATACATTTTTAATTCGATTATGCGCGACGGCGGTACTTGCCTTATTTGTAAATATAATAGCAGCGGTTATAGTTTCTTATTTTACTACCAAGCCGGTTAACAATCTGATGCATGGAATAGAGAGCATTACCGATGAAAATATAAGGCTGCCGATAACAAATATCGAGGAGTTTGATAATCTTGGAAAAGAGATTGAAAAGAGAAGTAAGGTATTAAGAGAAACGGCATACAAGATAGCCAATATCATAGAGATGACTGACTTACAATTGGGCGTATTTGAATATGATGCAAAGCAGACACGTAATTTCTGTACGGAAAAAATACTTAAAATTCTGGAGATAAATAAAGAAAATTCAACCTGGGATAATAATTATGTGGATTTTGAAGAAATGCAAAGAGTAATTCCTGCTGTGAAGGCTGGCATTATTCTGGAGGCGGAAGAAACAGAAATTTATTATTTTAACACCGCAAAGGGAGATACGAGATGGATTCGTGTACGTAAGGTAGGCTCTGAGGAGCATTATCTGTGTGTGGTTCTGGATGTTACAAATGATATTAAAGAAAAGAAAAAAATCAGGTATGAGAGAGATTATGATGTATTAACGGATTTGTATAACCGAAGGGCATTTCAAAGAGAGGTAACGAATATACTGGAGAAATACCCAGACACCAAAGGTATTATGTCAATCTGGGATTTGGATAATCTGAAATTCATGAATGATACTTATGGACATGATATGGGTGACCGTTATATTAATTTACTTGCAAGTGTATTTAAACGAATTGATAAAAGCAATGTAATCATGGCGCGTATGTCAGGGGACGAATTCATGTTGTTTATATATGATGAAAATGTCATTCGTATAAGCGAAATGATGCGTGATGTGCACAAGGCGTTTCTGGCGGAAAAATGGGTTTTACCGGACAATAGTGAATTATCGGTAAGTGTTTCGGCTGGAATGGCAATTTACCCATATGATGGCAATAACTATAAGGAACTTTTAAAATATGCTGATTTTGCAATGTATGAAGTGAAAAATCGTGAAAAGGGAGCGATTAAACTATTTAGCCGTGACACCTATGTAAGGGACTATTTATTAGTCCAGGGTGTTGGGGAGCTTAATCGAATTCTATTGGAAGAAAGTATTCATTATGTGTTTCAACCAATTATCGATGTGCATACCAGACAGGTATTTGCGTATGAAGCATTACTTAGACCGGATTCCACACTGCTAAAGGGGCCGGACGAATTGATACGCCTTGCAGAGTCGCAGTCCAAGCTTGGACAAATAGAGGCACTTACCTGGTTTCATTCACTCAAGGAATTTGAACGACAAACGGTCGGAAAACCAGAAGTAAAACTATTTATAAATTCTATTCCAAATCAATGTTTAAAGGAAGAAGAATTTGACAGAATGATAGCACTTTATGGTCCGATCCTGTCGCATGTAGTAATGGAAATTACCGAAATAGCAAAGGCAGATGAACAGCAGGAAAAAATCAAATACGAATGGTGTAAAAAACACAATATTCAAATTGCGCTGGATGATTATGGTTCAGGCTATAGCAATAATGATATACTTCTGGCAAGACACTTTGATTATGTAAAAATAGACATGACAATTATTAGAGATATTCATATGCTTCCGGCAAAGAAAAAACTGGTTAAGAGTATTATTGAATATTGCCATGAAAAAGGGATTAAAGTCATTACGGAGGGTGTGGAACTGAAGCAGGAACTTGAGGAAGTAATCACTCTGGGTGCGGATTATGTACAGGGTTTTTATCTCGCAAGGCCGGATGCCAAAATGCAATACAAATGAATATAAAGAAATGTAAATAAAGAACTATAAGTAGAGAAGTAAAAATAAGGAAGATAATAAGTAACCGGGAACGGCCATATTGGTTGTCTCCGGTTACTTATTTTTTGTTTTTTTGCTATTTGTATTTATTCGTATGTATTATTTTTTGTGTTTGCGTCTGCGGTTTGTCTTACGTCCGATAATCGTAAGTACAAGATTAATGAGCAGGATAGTAATCAATACCACAACACATACAAATAGGATAAGAGCCGTTTTGTTTGTGGTGGTGTCGGCTTCCTTGACTCTGGTCGTAGAGGAAGGCATATCCTTTTTCTCAGCAGCCTTTAAAGAGGTAATAGGTGCAGATGAGATTACCACCAGATAGGAGGAAGCATGCTGCATATGAAAGCTTGCATATCCGCTGTCGTCTACCTTGCAGCTATCCATAATCTCCAGTGCATTGGTGTCAGGATTATAATACAGCAGGTTGGCATAATCAGAAGCAGAGGTAGTGTTGACCGGCAGAGTCAGATAGGCAGAGAAACCAAATCCTCCCTCATGTGTAATATCAAACTCACGACCAATGGTGCCATATTCTTCAGCTGCAGTTACAAGGTCATCTGGAACCGAAACAGCAGAATCCTTAATAGTCAAATCAATGTCAGAGGATACATCTTCAATGGAGGCTGCGCTAATGGACCACTGCACATGATTATTCATACCAATGACAATATCGGAGCCGGCAGACTTAGCAGCAGATAAAAGTGTAGCAGGAACCGGAGAGTCTTCATGTAGTTCAATGAGCAGTGGCTCACCAGGAGTAATGCTCTGTGTGATTGCGTCCCAGCCCGTTATTTTGGAATTAGTGACTAAAACTGGCTCCGAAGAATTATTGTAAGGGTCAATGGCATCAGAGTTCGAATCCATTTTGGTTTCATCATTGGTAGTCGATGGAACGGTTTCTTCGGTGTCTGTATCAGTGGTGGTGCCAGTATTCTGCTCTTTCTTTACATTCCCTGCTGTAGAAGAATTGTTAGTTGTATTAGCAGCTTGTTTTGCAGAACCATTGGAAAGAGCAACGGCAACACCGACTGGCTCACTTGGCAGGATATTATAGCGCCCATGCACACGTACCAGATAATTACCGGGCTGTAGATTCGTAAGAGTATTTCCGGTTATTTCAATCCATTTATCCGTGTTTACCGGTTTGTATTCCATATTGTTATTTACCCCATTGATAATTCCCAGAGAGGAAGCGGTTGCATTGATAACGGACAGAGCTGCAGGAGCATCTGCTTTGCTCAGAGTAATAATCTGTGCATCGGAATCGGTACTGCTTCCATCACTTGGACGGTAAAGCTTGATACCCTTTGTAACACTTAAGGAGGATTCCGATAATACGACTTTATCCTGGTCAGTGACAAAGACCCAGTTATCGCCACCATCCAAAGAATATTTAACACCACGTACATTAGAAAGTGTCATAATCATGGCATTAAAATCAGCAGTAGGAGTTGACTGTTTGGAATGCGTTTTTTACCGATATGTACGGTTATGGAATCGCTGGCAAGGGTAGAACCATTTGCCCGGTAACGTACATAATAATCGCCGCGTGAGAGATTTTCTACTTTATCGCCATTGATATCTACCCAATTTCCATTCACTTTTGCATACTGCATATTACTGTTTACATTCTTTATTGCACCTCCGTCATGATCCGTTGGTTTGGTATCAATATTGGAAGGGGGATTGGCTTTATTTATGGCTACCGTTTGCACATCAGAATCAGTAGTGGTTACGTTGTCCCCTAGCATTTTTAACTGAATACCACCATGTGCAATAGCAGAAGCAGCATTGTCATTAGAAAGGGATACACGCGTGCAGTGGTTATCATTAATCGTTGTAAAGGAGTGCCCACCATCAAAAGAATAGGCCATGCCAACAGATACATTATTTAGGTACATGGACGGAGCATCAAAGCTTCCATTCGGTTTTGGAGCCTTGATTTTTTGTGCTGTAATAGGAACGGTAATGCTGACACTTGCACTTGCCAGCTTATTGCCGGAAGCAATATTTCGTACTTCATATGTTTGGGGTATCAGTCCAGTAACTGTAGAACCAGTGATGCTTGTCCAACTGGAACCGTTCTGTGGAAGGTATTCCATTCCATTGTTTACATGATTCAATCCACCTAAACCAGTGGAGGAGGTGGCTGGAATGGGAACAATACCGGAAGGGGAAACCATCTGTGAAGTAGAGATACTCTGTATATCAGAGTCCGTAGTGGTACTGCCGTCTCCCAGAGCTTTTATCATAATCACAGAGCCAGCTGCTATATCACGGATTTCTACTGAGCTGCCAGCGTCTGTCCACGAGGCACCATTATTGATTGAATAGCTTGCTTCTGAAGGCAGATTATTGAGGGTCATAGTACGTGCATCAAAGATCGCTTTTGGGGTATCTCTTTTTTGCGTTGAAACAGGGATATTCTCCTGAATTGTGACAATGGCAGGGTCGCTTGCAAAGTTTGCACCTGCTGCTTTTATACGAATATAATAGTCACCGGCATCTAAGCCCGAGACTGTGCCAGAGCCTGCATTCTGATAGGAGGTTCCTTCATCATAGGAAAATTCCATGTCGCTGGTCAGACCTGAAATACTTCCTGTACCACCCGCAGAGGTAATATCGGTTATCTGGAAACCACTAGGTCTGGAGGATTTTCCAATAGAAATAATCTGCTCGTCAGAATCCAGCTCTTGGTCACTGGTAGCGGGCTGGTAGAGATAGACAGAGCCATTGAAGACAAATCCAATACTGCGTTTGGTGTGGGTAATTTGGCCGCAGCAGAAACAGCAGTTTCAGCATCGGTATCCGAGGTATCTTCGATGTATGTAATATCACTATAGTCATCATCGGCGAATGCCGGCAGACATACACTGGACAGTAATGTAAAACACAGCAGCACGGCAAAGAGTGGTTGTTTTTTTTTCATAAGAATTCCTCCATATAATTGAATTGCAATTTAATTGTAAGACAGGTATATTCTGTAATTTGCTTTGATATATTTATTATAAAATGTAGTAGAATTGTTAGAAAAATGAAAATAAACAGTAGAGCAGATGATTGAAAATAATGTCGAAAAAGTGTATGCTATATTACCTGTCTTTGGTATCAGACTTATAAAAATGGTGATAACTCAAATTAAAGTAAAAGCTGTTGCAGAATCTGCAGCAGCTTTTTTGATACCTAAAATTTATGATGCATTATTGTATTGATTTGTGTT
>JAQUYA010000031.1 GCA_028692055.1 Lachnospiraceae bacterium
GGAAATTCAGTAACTGAGAGAAATGCAGGTATCGGTGCAACCGTTGGCGTAATGCTTAGTGTCTGTGTAGTAGTAATATTCTGGATTTGTAATATAGCACTGAAAGATGATGATATCGAATTCTAGAAAGGAGAAGACGACATGGCAAAAGAAAAGTTGATCAAAGATAAAAGAGTAAATTGGCGCAAAGAGTTAGGTCTTGCTCCTGGCTATATTATTCTGATTTTATGGATTATATTTACCTTTATGCTGCTGGGATGGGTTATTGCAGCAAGTTTTTCGACAACGAAGGAAATCTTTATGGGAAATGCACTGAAGTTTGAGAGTGGTATTCATCTTGAAAATTATATAAAGGCATGGACAACTTCGAATGTATCTGTGTTTTTTACAAATTCGTTAGTATACGCATCTATTTCCTGTGTATTATTGATATTAGTAAGTGCACCGGCGGCTTATGTACTTTCACGATTTGATTTTGTGGCAAACAAAGTCATTCAGTCAAGCTTTGTTTCAGCAATGGGTGTACCTGCAGTTATGATTATTCTTCCATTATTTGGACTTGTAGCAAACTGGAATATTCTGAACAATGTACTTGCGAATAAGGCAGCATTGATTTTCCTGTATGTAGGAATTAACATTCCTTATACCACCATATTCCTGTTAACCTTTTTCTGCAATTTATCAAAGGCTTTTGAGGAAGCAGCAGCGATTGACGGCTGTTCACCTATGAAAACCTTCTGGGTAATTATGCTTCCAATGGCACAGCCAGGTATTATTACTGTAACAATATTCAACTTCATCAATGTATGGAATGAGTACTTTATGTCATTGATTTTTGCAAATTCAGATAAGGTTCGTTCCGTAGCAGTGGGATTGTATTCCATGATTAACTCTATGAAATATACTGGTGACTATGCAGGTATATTTGCAGCGGTAGTAATTGTATTCTTACCAACATTTATTCTGTATGTATTCTTATCCGAAAAGATTATCGCAGGTGTTACCGGCGGTGGTGTAAAAGGTTAAATTTACGATTGCGAGAGCAGTCAGAAAGGCTGAAATTATGAAGAAACCGGTTTTGGTTATTATGGCGGCTGGAATGGGAAGCCGTTATGGTGGATTGAAACAAATAGACCCCATTGATGAGCAGGGACATATTATTATGGACTTCTCTATCTATGATGCAGTAAAAGCTGGATTTGAAAAAGTAATATTTATTATAAAAAAAGAAAATGAAGCAGATTTTCGGGAAGTTATAGGAAATCGCTTGAGTAAATTCATGGAAGTAGCATATGTATTTCAGGATATCTTAAATATTCCAAAGGAATTTCAGGTCCCGGAAGGAAGAGTGAAACCTTGGGGAACGGGGCATGCAGTGCTCAGCTGTATCAATGAAATTGATGGTCCTTTTGCAGTAATCAATGCAGATGACTACTATGGGCAAAGCGCTTTTTCCGCAATTTACAATTACCTGACTACTCATCCAGATGATGAAAAATATCGTTATGCAATGGTAGGATATATTATCGAAAACACATTGACGGAAAATGGGCATGTTGCAAGAGGCGTTTGTGAAATTGATAACAATGGACATTTGAGTGGACTACATGAGAGAACCAGAATCGAAAAAGATGGAGATAAAACAGAGTATACGGAGGACGATGGTGCAACCTGGATTACGATACCGGCAGGTAGTATGGTTTCCATGAATATGTGGGGATTCCATGAAAGCATTTTACAGGAACTGAAAGATCGGTTCCCAGAATTCCTACGGGAGGGTCTGGCATCGAATCCTATGAAATGTGAATATTTTTTGCCAAATGTAGTTGGAAATTTATTGGAAGAAGGAAAAGCAACAGCAGCGGTGTTGAAATCCACGGACCGTTGGTATGGAGTTACCTACAAAGAGGATAAACCAGTGGTGATAGCAGCAATGCAGGAGCTGAAGGATAAAGGAGTATATCCAAAAGAGCTTTGGAAAGCAGATGGGAGCAAACATGACTAGAGAAGAAGCGTGTATGAAAAAGGACGATGCCATTAAGCATTTTCCACATGAGGGCAAGCTATTAGGATATGATTTGTATGGAAATGGTCACATCAATGATACATTTCTGTTAGAATATGAATTATGTGATGGAAATATTAAAAAAGTAATTTTACAGAGAATGAACCATGAAATATTTAAGAAGCCGATAGAACTAATGGAAAATATTCTTGGTGTAACATCTTTTTTAAAGGAGAAAATCATTGAAAATGGTGGAGACCCAGAGCGTGAAACATTGAACGTAATCACCTCAGATGAAGGACTTCCATATTACCAGGATGTAGACGGCAACTACTGGAGAGCATATCGCTTTATCGAAGGTGCGACAAGTTTTGATACCGTAGAAAATCCAGAAGATTTCTATGAGAGTGCAGTTGCATTTGGTCATTTCCAAAGATTATTAGCAGACTATCCGGCAAAGACACTGCATGAAACAATTGAAGGCTTTCACGATACGGCAGCACGCTTCAAGAGATTTGAACAGGTGGTTGCAGAAGATAAATGTGGAAGAGCCGCAGCGGTACAGAATGAAATCCAATTTGTGCTAAAGAGAAAAGAAGTTGCGGAAACCTTGGGCGCAATGCAGAGAGCGGGTGAACTGCCATTACGTGTTACACATAATGATACAAAATTAAATAACATTATGCTGGACGATAAGACTCATAAAGCAATCTGTGTAATTGACTTAGACACTGTAATGCCAGGGCTTGCAATCAATGATTTTGGAGATTCTATTCGTTTTGGTGCCAGTACGGGAGCAGAAGATGAAATAGATTTATCCAAAATAGAATGTGATATGAAGTTATTTGAATTGTATACCAAAGGATTTATACAGGGCTGCAATGGAAGCCTGACACAAAAAGAACTTGAGATGCTTCCGATGGGTGCCAAGGTAATGACTTACGAATGCGGCATGCGTTTCCTGACCGACTATCTAGAGGGCGATGTCTATTTCCGAATCCACAGAGAAGGGCATAATCTGGATCGTTGCCGGACCCAATTCAAGCTGGTAGCCGATATGGAGCAAAAATGGGATACCATGAATGAAATTGTAAAGAAATATATGTAAAATAGAACCACCTGCTATTCCACAGCTGCTGCAAGTGCAGACCTAAGAAATGGCAAGTGGTTCTTTGTAATTAAAGACAATCAAAATCAATACGGTGTTTTGTCAGAAAGTCTTTGATGGCGGTGTCCCAAATTGCATCGGCGGATTTATCCAAAAGAAAGGTTTGATAAGATACAGCGGTAATAAGATGCAGGTTTCCGTTTTCGTATTTGACATTTAGGATAAATGCCTTTAATTGTGTGGGGGTAATGGAAGAGCCTCCATTTTGCAATAAGGAGGTTACTGTAGCCGGATTGGATTGCAGAATGAATTTGAAATTCACAGGGGTTTTCTTTCCTTTAATTAAATCAAAGCAAAGGGTTCGCATATCGCTCCAATTGGAGTAACCCATATCTCTAAGGGCACTTTCCTGGTCATCTTCGTCTGCATGGACATCGTTAAAAAATTCTTTTACCAGATGTCCATCAATGATAAAAGTATTGTAGGTGGTAATCGTTGCTTCGACCAGTTGAAAGGAATCAAAAGTATCGGAAGCCAGTAATTTTGCCATGCAATTCTTTACATCTTTAATTTGAAATGAAATCATAATTAGTTTTCCCCTTTTTCAAACGCTCCTAAACAGTATAACGTATCAAACTTTGCTTTACAAGGGAGTAAAGAATATGTTATTATAAGTAGTAATGAAAACTACATTATACAATGATGATAATTAATTTTCACTATGTGGCAATTACTTAATGTAGTAACAAAATAATAAAAGTATAAAATATAAGTGGATGAGAAGATAGGAGCAAATAATGAGTTATAAAATTGTGATAGACAGTTGTGGAGAATTACCGGAAGAATTGAAAAAGGATACGCATTTTCAGCATGTTCCGTTAGGACTTGAGGTTGGGGATTATCAGATTCTGGATGATGAAAATTTTGACCAGAAAGAATTTTTACAGAAGGTAGCAGCTTGTAAGACTTGCCCGAAATCCTCCTGCCCATCACCTGAAAAATATATGGAAGCGTATCATACCGATGCAGAAAATGTATATGCAACCACTCTGTCAGCGAACTTAAGTGGAAGCTATAACAGTGCGGTGTTGGGTATGAATCTCTATCATGAAACTTATGGGGAGAAGAATATCCATATAGTAGATTCCTGCTCTGCTTCCTGTGGAGAAACACAAATCGCATTATTAGCACAGGAATTAGAAGAAGAGGGAACACATACCTTTGAAGAAATCGTAGAAAGGTTAGAGACATACCGTGATGAAATGCATACGTATTTTATTCTGGACAATCTGGAAACACTTCGTAAGAACGGTAGATTATCAGGAGTAAAAGCACTTGTAGCATCTACGCTTAGTATCAAACCAGTCATGGGGGCAAATAATGAAGGTGTGATTCTTCAACTGAGTCAGGCAATTGGTATGAAAAAGGCAATTCAGAAGATGGTAGATATTGTAGTAAAGGAAGCAGGAGATTCTGCTTCCAAACGTGTTATGATTACGCACTGCAATTGTCCGGAAAGAGCACAGATAACCAAAGAAGCACTTGAGAAAAAGGCACAATGGAAAGAAATCATCATTATGGATACAGCAGGTATCAGCAGTATGTATGCAAATGATGGTGGAATTATCCTTACCGTCTAAGTGTGTAAAGAAACTCTAAATTAGCAAAAAACGCTAATTAAGAGTTTCTAAGTTACACACTGGAAAATGCAAAAAAAGCATTTTCTCATGGATTGTTTGTGCCGCTAAAGCGGCATGTTAGGAAGTGTGAAAAGAATCGGGAACCTTTCATAAAATTATAGATATAATATAATATCTAAATACATTTTATGAAAGGTAGTGATTTTTGTGTTTCATTGTCCAAGGGAAACCTATCCTTATACCATACAGACGGGAGATACTTTATGGATGATTGCCCGGCGTTTTAATACAACAGTACAATCAATCAGAGCAGAACAGGAATTAAGTGAACAATTGCGATTATTATGGGAACAACATGTCTATTGGACACGGTTTACGATTCTGAGTATACTTTTTGGATTGCCGGATGAGGAGGCAGTTGTCAATCGGCTTTTGCGTAATGCGAAAGATTTTGCAACATTATTCAGACAGTATTATGGGCAGGATGTTGGTGCTGAATTTGAGGAATTATTAACGGCTCATTTTACAATTGCAGCGGAACTTGTAAAGGCGGTAAAAGCAGGAGAAACTGCTACTGCAACGAATGCGGATAAACGATGGTATGAGAATGCAAATCAAATTGCTGATTTCCTTAGTGGCATCAATCCCTATTGGTCAGCCCAGGAGTGGAAGAATATGCTGTATGACCATTTGGCACTTACGAAAAAGGAAACAGAGAGTATTCTGAAAGGAAATTATGAAGAAAGCATTAATGTCTTTGATGAGATAGAAAGACAGGCACTGATGATGGCTGACACAATGATGCAGGGGATGAGAAAACAATTTTCACAGTATCTATAGATTTAATAGAGCAGGTGAATAGGATGTCTTTATAACTTTAATATTTTTTTGAGTTCCCGATATTCGCCGAATCCTAAAGGAATTTTAGCTCCATTGGAAAGTAGCATAGAGGTGAGCGTGATTTTTTGAATGGTAGAGCTATTTACCAGATAATGCTTCGCCATCCTGATAAGAGAAGGATGCTTTTTCATGATAAGTTCCAGATTGTCAATGGAGTCCGGTAAGTCACAAACGGTACCATCCTGTAAATAGACCAAAGCCTGTCGGTTATTTATCTGTTTGGCATATAGGAAATCCTCAGATTCAATGTAAATAGTTTTTTTTCGGGTTCTTATTTCAAAGGTAGGTTGTGACTGCTGCTTCAATCTGATAACCATGGAAACGGTATCGGAAAGCTCCTCGGCTCGAATTGGCTTATCTAAATAGATTAAATTATTTAATGTACAATGGTATTCCTTATAAGGAATTTTAGAGGAACACAATACAACAGGTGATTCGATATTATGACTACGTAAAAGAGATGCTAAATCAATCCCATTTTCATCATCGGATGCAGTCATATCAATATAAAACACATCATATAAAGCGGGAGCATGCATAAGAGAAGCAATATTTCCAAACGAATCTATATAGAGGGAAATCCCTTCTTTTACACGTCTGTCAGCCTCACGGTTTAATAAGCGTTCTAATTGTTTGCGGTCAGCAATATTATCGTCACATATAGCAATGTGCATATAAAAAATCCTCCTATCGAAGTTAATGATATAACTACATGAAAATAAACTGTAAGGGTAATTTTGATAATAAAAATAAGAGGAGCAGTTGGATTAGGAGAATAGCGGGCATGCCGTATACGAAGTACCAATGTCTGGTCTTGTGACGGAAGGTATGCATGCCAAGAATGGAACCAATACTACCACCAATAACTGCGATAATAAAAAGAGTGGATTCTGGTATACGCCAGAATCCTTTCTTTGCTTTCCATTTATCAATACCCATAATACCAAAGCCAATTATATTCATTATCACTACATATAATGTAAGGATAGTGAGTGCATTCATAAATTAATAACACCTTTCGAAATTTGGTTGATGGTAAGGAGCTTATTTGCCTTCTACTTCCTGCATTTTCATTGCACGAACTTTTGTAGAAAGACCAAATAAATTAATAAATCCTTCTGCATCGTGATGGTCATATAAATCACCAGTTGTGAAAGAAGCAATACTTTCGTTATATAAAGAATATGGAGAGGTGGTTCCTGCTTTGATAATATTTCCTTTATAAAGTTTGAATTTTACTTCACCAGTCACATATTCCTGTGTAGATTTAATAAATGCTACAGTAGCCTCGCATAAAGGTGAGAACCATTTTCCCTCGTATACGATTTGAGCAAGTTTATTACCCATTTCTTCCTTTTCTCTATAGGTATCACGGTCAAGAATTAATTCTTCCAATTGTTGGTGAGCTTCATAGAGGATTGTTCCACCAGGAGTTTCATATACACCACGGGATTTCATGCCAACGACACGGTTTTCAACGATGTCAACGATACCAACACCATGTTTTCCACCTAATTCATTCAGTGTTCTGATAATATCAGATACTTTCATTTTTTTACCATTAACAGAAGTAGGAACACCTTTTTCAAAAGTCATGGTAACGTACTCACCTTCGTTAGGAGCTTTTTCAGGGGTGGTTCCAAGTACTAATAAGTGGTCGTAGTTTGGCTCATTTGCAGGATCTTCTAACTCAAGACCTTCGTGGCTGATGTGCCAAAGGTTACGGTCACGGCTATAGCTATTATCTGCAGAGAAAGGAAGATTGATACCATGTTGTCTGCAGTATTCGATTTCTTCTTCACGGGAATTCATTGTCCATGCATCATTTCTCCAGGCTGCAATGATCTTAAGGTCTGGAGCAAGTGCTTTGATACCAAGTTCAAAACGAATCTGGTCATTTCCTTTACCGGTAGCACCATGACAGATTGCGGTAGCACCCTCTTTTCGCGCGATTTCGACAAGACGTTTTGCAATTACCGGTCTGGCCATAGAAGTACCGAGCAAATATTTATTTTCATAAACGGCATGTCCTTGTACACATGGAACCACATATTCGTCACAGAACTCATCAATGACATCTTCTATGTATAATTTTGTTGCGCCACAGGATTTTGCTCTTTCTTCCAGTCCGTCTAATTCGTCTCCTTGTCCACAGTCGATACATACACATACTACTTCATAATCGAAGTTTTCTTTCAGCCATGGAATGATTGCTGTTGTATCAAGTCCGCCTGAGTAAGCTAAAATAACTTTTTCTTTCATAATTAAAATTCCTCCATAATTTTATTTGTATAATATTTTTACTTCCATACATACCTGCTTATGCCGGTACAAAGAATCAGGGAGAATAAGTTCTCTTCACACTAATATACAACAATTAAATGCATAATGCAAGTGCTAATTTGTGCATAAAAACGCTTTTACAATGAATATCGTGAATAAAATGAAAATATAGTTGCATAAAATATGAAAAGGATGTATAATTATGCAATCGTGGTAAAACAAGAAGTATATTCCGTTTTAATAGGAAAAGGTGTTGAGTTTGAAGTGCGATTAAAGTATTATAAAATGTAGAATGAAAAGCGAATGGAGGAAACGTTCATGATTAAAGTAGGAATTATCGGTGCAACAGGCTATGCTGGAGGAGAATTAGTCCGATTACTTATGGCACACAAAGAAGTAGAGATTAAGTGGCTGGGTTCCAGAAGCTATATCGATAAGAAATATAGTGAAGTGTATCAGAACATGTTCCAGATTATAGATGCAAAATGTATGGATGATAATATGGAAGAACTGGCGAATCAGGTAGATGTGATATTTACAGCAACCCCTCAGGGCTTATGCGCATCACTTGTAAATGAGGATATTCTGGCAAAGGTAAAGATTATTGACCTGAGTGCAGACTTCCGTATTAAAGATGTAGCTACCTATGAAGAATGGTATGGAATCAAACATACGTCGGCACAGTATATTGATGAAGCCGTGTATGGCCTGTGTGAAGTAAACAGAGAAGCCATTAAAAAGGCAAGATTATTAGCTAATCCAGGATGTTATCCAACCTGTTCCAATCTTTCTATCCGGCCATTACTTTTAAACAAAGTGATTGATGCATCGACGATTATTATTGATGCGAAAAGTGGTACTTCAGGAGCGGGAAGAGGAGCAAAAGTAAATAATCTTTACTGTGAAGTAAATGAAAATATCAAGGCATATGGGGTGGCAACACATAGACATACCCCAGAGATTGAAGAACAATTAGGTTATGCCGCCGAAGAAAAGATTGTGATTAATTTCACACCGCATTTAGTGCCGATGAATCGGGGAATCCTTATTACGGCATATGCATCACTTACAAAAGAAGTTTCCTATGAAGAGATAAAAGCGATGTATGACAAATGCTATGCAGATGAAAAGTTTGTCAGAGTGTTGGAAAAAGACGTCTGCCCGGAAACAAAGTGGGTGGAAGGAAGTAATTATGTAGATGTGAACTTCAAGATTGACAAAAGAACCAATCGTATTATTATGATGGGTGCCATGGATAATCTGGTAAAGGGAGCTGCCGGTCAGGCAGTACAGAATATGAATCTGATGTTTGGACTAAAGGAGTCGGAAGGCTTGGAATTAGTTCCGATGTTTCCGTAAAATAGAATAAAGAATGGGGATTGGTATGACAAGAAAAAGAATTACATATTTAGATATTGCAAAAGGTATGGGCATCATTTTTGTGGTGATGCGGCATTCACAGATGATGGGAGATACCTTTTACAATTCCGTTGCCTCTATTATAATGCCACTTTTCTTCGTTGTATCTGGTATGCTGATGAAGCATATTAATGAGGAGAAGAAGACCTTAAAGGAAATTACGGTTCGAAAAGCAAAATCCCTATTGATACCTTATCTGACGTTCAGTTTATCGTATTTGGTAATCAATGGAGTGACGTATTTGCAAAATCCCGAAGCTGTGACGGGTACACAGATGTATAAGCTTTTCATTTATTTCATATCCTTTGCCGGGATATCGGTTATGTGGTTCATGCCGACGATGTTCTGCTCCGAAGTGTTTTTTCTGGCTATTCGAAAGAGGTGCTCGCATGTGATGACAATTGTGATATGTGCGGCAGCAGGAATTGCAGCCATTCTGATTGCACCGGTATATGATGCCGAATTTTGGTTTGGCAGTATGCCACTATTGGCGTTTAGCTTCTTTCTGGCAATGCTGACGCGAAGTGTAATCGCGGCTATTTTTCTCTGCTTCGGGTATTATGTCAAAATGCTGATAAAAGAGCGTGAGAAAATATCTTTACCGGAGCTTGGCATAGGTATTGTAATGCTGGCGGTGGTAATGTATCTGAATGTGCAGAATGAAACGGTAGATTTACATTACATGCAGTTTAACCATGCGTGGATGTATTTCCTGGGGGCGAACTTTGGCTCTCTTGCGGTAATCCTGATTTGTAAAAATATACCACAGCTTAAAGTACTTATTTTTCTGGGTGTTAATTCACTGATTATCATGGGAACGCATGTGGACTGGTTGATTTTGGCGAAGGTGGAAGAATGGTCGATGCTGATTAATATGCATGTGACGAGAGCGAAAGTTTATATATTATGGCTATGTATCGCAGTGCTTATGATGATAATGGAAACCATACTGATTTTTCTGATTGACCAATATGGATACTTCTTATTGGGCAAGAAAAAACCGGAAAACAGGACGTGGAATATATTTAAATATATAAAAGAAAAACTGATATAGGATTTGTACGCGACCAAAGGTCACAGATGGGAATAAGAGTGAAATAATTTGACAATTATTTCACACTATTGATTTGTACGTGACCAAAGGTCACAGATGGGAATAAAAATGATAAGAACGATGACAATTGATGACTATGATATGGTATATGATTTATGGATGAAAATCAAAGGCTTCGCAATTCGAAGTATTGATGATTCTAAGGAGGGAGTGGCGCGTTTTTTACTGCGTAACCCGGATACCAGTGTGGTAGCAGTGGAAGATGACAAGATTGTAGGGGCAATTCTTTGTGGACACGATGGCAGACGCGGCTGCATGTACCATGTGTGTGTAGATGCAGAATATCGCTTGCGTGGAATCGGAAAGGCGATGGTCGTATTTGCTATGAATGCATTGAAGAAAGAGAACATCAGCAAGATTTCACTGATTGCGTTTTCAGAAAATGACATTGGAAATGCATTTTGGAATGAAATAGGCTGGACACAAAGGCTGGATTTGAATTACTACGATTTCGTACTAAATACAGCAAACATAACCGAATTCAATAAATAAAGAAACATGATTATATACAAAGCCAGGCTGGAACGTTTCTGTTTAGGAGTCGCTTTCGCTCGGTTTCAGGCGTAGTGGTGCATAATGTAGTACAAGACACTACATAAGCACCAACGCCTTCAAACGCTCCTGCACAGAAACGTTCCAGTCTGGCTTTGTATATAATCATTGCAACGGACTATAAGTATGCGGAAAGGTAAGGACGAGAGATGGAGATAATTACAGGTGGTGTAACGGCGGCAAAAGGGTTTGAAGCTTCTGGATATGAAGGCGGTATCAAATATAAGAATCGAAAAGATATGGCGATGATTTACAGCCAGAAGCCATGTGTAGCTGCAGGTGTATTTACCAGTAATGTGGTAAAAGCGGCACCAGTATTGTGGGACAAAGAAGTGGTGGACAATGCCCCGTTTGCGCAGGCGGTTATTGTAAATGCCGGTATTGCAAATGCATGTACAGGAAAAGAGGGTTATGGATATTGCAAAGAAACTGCGGAGGTGGCAGCTAAGGCATTACATATTCCTGAACATGCAGTATTTGTTGCATCGACGGGTGTTATAGGGATGCAGCTTCCAATGGATAAAATCAGCGCAGGTGTTGTGGAGCTTGCAAAATTAAAGAAGGAAACAATGGAAGCAGGCACATCAGCAGCGGAAGCTATCATGACAACGGATACAAAATCAAAGCAGGTAGCGGTACAGGTTATGATAGGCGGTAAAAAGGTAACGGTGGGTGGTATGTGTAAAGGCTCCGGTATGATACACCCAAATATGTGCACCATGCTTGGGTTTGTAACGAGTGATGTAGCGATTGCAAAGGAATTATTACAGGAAGCCTTAAGTGAGAATGTAAAAGATACCTTTAATATGATTTCTGTAGATGGGGATACCTCTACGAATGATACGCTACTGGTTCTGACCAATGGAATGGCAGAAAATACACAAATTACGCAAAAGGGTGCAGACTATGATACCTTTGTAGAAGCACTGAATTATGTAAATACAGAACTTGCAAAGAAAATGGCAGGAGATGGAGAAGGTGCAACTGCACTTTTTGAAACGAAAGTAATACATGCAAAGGACAAAGAGCAGGCAAAGACACTTGCAAAATCAGTTATCTGTTCCAGCCTTACCAAGGCAGCTATTTTTGGACATGATGCAAACTGGGGAAGAATCCTTTGTGCAATGGGATATTCTGGAGCCATGTTTGACCCTGAGCAGGTGGAATTATTTTTCCAAAGCAAAGCCGGAGAAATTCAAATCTATAAAGATGGTGTAGCAACGGACTACAGTGAAGAAGAAGCAACGAAAATCTTATCAGAGCCAGAAGTCACGGTTGTAGTGGATATGAAAGCAGGAGATGCAACAGCCACTGCCTGGGGCTGCGATTTGACCTATGATTATGTAAAAATAAATGCAGACTATCGCTCGTAGTTAAGTTTGTGTGCTGATATAAAAGATAAGGGGAAAAAGAAAATGGATCAGAAGAATATGGATAAAATTTTACAGAAAGCAGAAGTCTTAATCGAAGCACTACCTTACATACAGCGATTTAATCGTAGAATCATTGTCATCAAATATGGTGGAAGTGCAATGGCAAATGAAGAATTGCAGAAAAATGTAATTAAGGATGCTGCTTTGCTGAAGCTGGTTGGATTTAAGCCGATTATCGTACATGGTGGTGGAAAAGCCATCAGTAAATGGGTTTCCAAAGTGGGTAAGGAAGCAGAATTTGTAAATGGTCTGCGTGTGACTGATGATGAAACGATGGAAATCGCAGAAATGGTACTGGGAAAAGTGAATAAAACATTGGTTGCCATGGTGGAAGAATTAGGTGTTCGTGCAATCGGTATCAGCGGAAAAGATGGTGCTTTATTAAAAGTGGATAAGAAATTATCCAATGGAAAGGATATCGGATTTGTAGGTGATGTCAAGGAAGTAAATCCGAGTATTCTATTTGATTTACTGGAAAAAGACTTTTTACCAATTATCGCACCAATTGGACTGGATGACGATTACAATACTTATAATATCAATGCCGATGATGCGGCGTGTGCGATTGCAAAAGCAGTTGGTGCAGAAAAACTGGCATTTTTAACAGACATCAAGGGATTATACAAAGATATCAATGACCCAAATTCTTTTATTTCTGAGCTTACAGTGTCGGAAGCAAAGGGGCTGATTGACAGCGGCTGTATCGGTGGCGGTATGCTTCCGAAATTGAATAATTGTACAGATGCAGTAGAGCAGGGGGTTAATCGCGTTGTTATTCTGGACGGAAGAATTTTGCATTGCCTGTTATTAGAAATCTTTACGAACGAAGGTATCGGCTCCCAGATTATCCCGGACGAGGAACGCAAGACTATGGCTTAATCCATTGGGGTGTCTAAAAGTGAAAAGGAGAAATAGAGTTATGATGAAGGAATATATAGAAGAAGCGGAGAAAGATTTGCTTCATACTTATAATAGATATCAGGTGGTTCTGGACAAAGGGGACGGTGTATATTTATATGATATCGAGGGAAAGAAGTATTTGGACTTTGTATCAGGGATTGCCGTATTTGCATTGGGCTATAATAATAAAGCATATAATGATGCTTTAAAGGGACAGATTGATAAACTGATACATACTTCTAATTATTATTATAATATACCGGCGATTGAGGCTGCTAAGAAATTAAAGAAGGTATCGCAGATGGACAGGGTATTCTTTACGAACAGCGGGGCAGAGGCAATCGAGGGTGCGATTAAAGCAGCCAGAAAGTATGCATTTTTAAAAGATGGTAAAACGGATCATGAGATTATTGCGATGAACCATTCTTTTCATGGAAGAACGATGGGCGCTTTGTCGGTAACGGGCAATCCAAAGTATCAGGAAGCTTTTCTACCAATGATTGGGAATATTAAATTTGCGGATATGAATGATTTTGAGAGTGTGAAAGCGCAGGTAACGGATAAGACCTGTGCGATTCTTTTTGAAACGGTACAGGGAGAAGGCGGTATTTATCCGGCAACGGAAGAATTTATGAAACAGGTAAAAGCACTTTGCGAAGAAAAAGACATCCTGCTCATTTTAGACGAAATACAGTGTGGTATGGGACGTACTGGTTATATGTTTGCATGGCAGAAGTTTGGCGTGAAGCCGGATATTATGACTTGTGCGAAGGCACTTGGCTGTGGAGTCCCGGTGGGAGCATTTATGATGACGGAGAAAGTGGGACAGAACTCTCTGACAAGCGGTGACCATGGAACGACCTACGGTGGTAATCCACTTGCTACGGCAGCCGTGAATAAAGTGCTTGATTTATTTGAAGAGAACCATATAATAGAGAATGTGAAAGAAGTAAGTGGATATTTGGAAAAACAATTAGATGCACTTGTAGAATCCTTCGACTGCATAGAAACAAGGCGCGGCTCAGGGCTTATGCAGGGACTTGTATGTAAGCAGCCGGTAGGCGAAGTGATTACGAAGGCATTGGACAAAGGTTTGATTTTAATCAATGCAGGAACGAATATTATTCGTTTTGTACCCCCTCTTATCATTCAGAAGAAGAATGTAGATGAAATGATAGGTATTTTAAAGGAATGCCTCTCATAAGACAGTGTTATGAAAGGTACGGTATTTATGAAGTTAAAAAAAAGAATTCTGGCGTTTGGATTAGTATTTTGTTTTCTCATTGGAGTTGTATATTTTGCCCATAAGGGAAGCCTGTCAACGGAACAGATGGCGGGAACGCTGGGGAATCCAAAGGAATCAATCCGTGTCTGGTATACAGATGAAGCATTGACAGATTATATGAATAGTGCAGCAGTTGCATTTTGTGAAGAAAATAATATCAGAGTGGTACCTGTACTGGTATCTGGGCTGGAATATCTGGATGCAATTAATAAGGCATCGGTAGAAGAAAAGGAAATGCCGGATTTATATGTTTCTGTGAATGATACTCTGGAGAAAGCCTATTTGGCAGGACTGGCATCAGAAGTGCAGGATACGCAGAATATCTGTACGACGGAGTATTTTCCCAAGACAGCATTGAACGCGGTCACATACAAGGATAAATTGCTGGGATATCCATTTTATTACGAAACCAGTGTTTTACTATACAATAAAACCTATATGGACGATGTCGCAAAAACAGCGATTGAATCAGAAGCAGATGTTGCAGCGGCTGAGGAAGCGCAGGCAGAAATTGATGCAGCAGTGGCAGAAGAAGAAATAGAAAATATCATAGATGAAGAGGGCAATCTGGTAAATAACGATGTAGAGGAAGCATCGAGTGATGTTTCACAGGAAGACATTGACGAAAAAATCGATACGGTTATTCCAAAAACAATTGATGACATCCTTACTTTTGCAGATGAATATGATGCTCCGGAAGCCGTAGAGGCAGTATTCAAGTGGGATGTTTCTGACATTTTTTATAATTATTTCTTTGTAGGAAATTATATGCGGGTAGGCGGAGACACCGGAGATAATACAGACGATATTGATATTTATAATCAGGATACCATGGATTGTTTACAAGTGTACCAGAATTTGAATCAATTCTTTTCCATCGATACGGAAGAAGTGACCTATGATTCCGTGTTACAGGATTTTATGGATGGAAAGATTGTATTTAGTGTGGTAACCACAGATGCAATTGCGAAGATTGAAGTAGCAAAAGCAGAGGGAAAATTTGATTTTGAATATGGCGTATCAATGTTACCTGATGTAAGTGCAAATCTAAAATCACGGGGCTTATCCGTAACCAATGCAGTAGTCGTGAATGGGTACTCAGATAAGAAGGAATGTGCAAATCAATTTGCAAAATTTATTACCAGCGACAATGTAATAAACGATTTATACGAAAAAACAGGGAAGGTTGCTTCAAAATTAAATGTAACATATGACAACCCTGTCGTTTCCAATGTGATGGAGGAATATAAGAAATCAATTCCGATGCCAAAGATGATTGAAACCAGTAATTATTGGATGCAGCTTGAAATAGCTTTTACGAGAATTTGGACTGGGGAAGATATCAATGCGCAGCTGAAACAACTGTCAGAACAGATTATGACACAAGTGACAGGTACACCATATGAAGAAGAGGTAATCATTAAGCCAACCGAGGAGACCGTTACTGAAGCAGATGGTACTGAGTAAGTGGTTGTATGGGAGGCTGGAGAACCTATTTTGTCAACTTAAAATGCCGCGAGCGACTTTATGTCGCCCGCGGCATTTTAGTTTGATAAAATTAAAAGCGAAAAAGGTAGATTTCGCGTGAATAGAACTGCGAAGGCAGTGCATACTATATAAGAGTTAAATGATTAAAAGGCAGGGCAAGAGAGTGGCAGGTTGGATTATTGCATTATTGGCGGGTGCACTTATGAGTGTGCAGGGAGTATTTAATACAAAGGTTACGGACACAACAGGCATATGGGTAGCAAATATTTTTGTACAGTTTACAGCATTACTTGTCTGTGTAATTGTATGGCTGCTGACAGACCGAAGTGCTTTATTGACGGTGTGTAAGGTAGAACCTAAATATATGCTGCTGGGTGGTGCAATTGGCGCGGTTATTACCTATACCGTGATTAAAAGCATGGATATGCTGGGACCGGCGAAAGCAGTTATGCTGATTGTAGTGTCACAATTACTGATTGCATATGTAATCGAATTACTAGGAATGTTTGGGGTGGAAAAGCAGCCATTGGAATGGCGTAAAGTAATCGGAATGGTAATTGCGGTTATTGGAGTTATTCTATTTAAAATATGAAAATATCCTTGTGTTTCCCCAAAATATATCATACAATTAATATGTACGCATAAAGGGGCTTCTTTTATGAAAATAAAAGGAGATATGCATATGTATCATTGGAAAAATAATAAAAAGACTGTAATTTTCATACAGGTAATTTTCATGCTGCTTTTCACTACGGCATGTGGTGGCAAGGAACCTGTTTTAACCGTACAGACGGAACAGGAAAATGTGGATATCGCACAGATGGAGGTGCCAGATACAGAAACTTCCATTACGGGTAAAGAAGATACAAACGCTACGGATACAACAGATGCAGGTATATCAGATACCGAGGCTTCCGGGACAACCATACAGACTACGGTAAATGCTGCAGAGGAACAGACCTGCTATATACATATTTGTGGAGCCGTTAAGAATCCAGGTGTTTATCCAATGAAAGCAGAGAGTCGCATTTATGAAGCGGTAGCATTGGCAGGAGGCTTTGGCGAGGACGCCTGCATCGATTATCTGAATCAGGCAGAGAAAATTCAGGATGGTGAACAGGTAAGGATACCTACTCGTAAAGAAGTAGAAGAATATGAAAAGCAATCTGCAACAGCAGGTAGTACTGCCTTAAATAAACCGATGCCCGGTATTGCAAAACAAGGTACTGCGGAGAAAGATCAGACTGGGGTAAATGTGGAAGCAGGGCTTGTGGATCTGAATACCGCAACGGTGAGTGAATTATGTACCTTACCGGGGATTGGCAGTCAGAAAGCCAACAGTATAATTACTTATCGCGAACAGAATGGTGGGTTTAAGTCCATTGAGGATCTTCTTCGCGTAAATGGTATCAAGGATGGTACTTTTCAGAAATTAAAAGATAAAATAAGGATTTGATATAGAATTTACAGGTTTTCTAGGGAAAGGGTAGTATAAAATGGGAAAAAAAGTATTGGTAGTAGATGACGAAAAACTAATTGTAAAGGGAATACGTTTTAGTCTTGAACAGGACGGAATGGAAGTAGAGTGTGCATATGATGGGGAAGAAGCATTGGAAATGGCACGCAATACAGAGTATGACATTATCCTATTGGATGTCATGCTTCCAAAGCTAAATGGTTTTGAAGTTTGCCAACAAATACGTGATTTTTCCAATGTACCCATTGTCATGCTGACAGCAAAAGGTGATGATATGGACAAAATTCTGGGACTGGAATATGGAGCAGATGATTATATTACAAAACCATTTAATATCTTAGAGGTAAAGGCAAGAATTAAAACGATTATACGTCGTACATCCAAACAGAATGAAAAAACAGAGGTCAAAACGGTAGAAAATGGAGATTTGAAGCTGGACTGTGACAGTAGAAGAGTCTACATCTGTGGAAATGAAATCAATTTAACAGCAAAGGAATTTGATGTATTAGAGCTATTGGTTTTGAATCCAAATAAGGTGTATAGTAGAGAAAATTTATTGAAATTAGTATGGGGGTCCGATTATCCAGGCGATGTTCGTACCGTGGACGTACATATCAGAAGGTTGCGTGAGAAAGTGGAAAGTAATCCAAGTGAGCCAAAATATGTGCATACTAAATGGGGTGTTGGATACTATTATAAATAGTTATGGAGCTATGGAAAATGATTCCCAAGATAAAAAATTATGTAAATCAAATAAGAATATTAAAAAGTCTGAAAGCACGTATTTTTTTGATAATTTTACTGGCAGGTATTATACCAAGTGCGGTAATGCGCTATGGCGTATTGGAAAACTATGTAGACCGTGCAGTAGAGGTGCGCGAAAGAGATGTACAGAATCAAATTCAGATTCTGGCAAATCACTTAATAACCTATAATTATTTGCAGGATACTTCTTCAGAAGTAGTAAATGCAGAGCTTGAACAGATATCCAATCTATATGATGGTCGTATTTTGATTATCAATCAAAATTTTTCAGTGGTAAAAGATACATATGGTATCAGCGAGGGAAAGACAATTATTTCCGAAGAAGTAATTAAATGCTTTAAGGGAGAGAATAGTTCTAATCACGATGCCAATAATCATTACATAGAAATGACAACACCGATTGTAGATGCGACTACGACGGACGCAGGAAATCTAAAGGCCGGCAATACAACAGATGCAGAAACAACCGATATAGAAATAATCAAAGAGATAAAGGGTGTACTTCTAATCAGTGTATCAACAGATGGTATTGTAACAAATCAGGAGATATTGAGCCGTAAAGCAGCGATTCTGGAAATTACCATAGCAATTGTACTTATTGGAATTGCCATGGCATTGGCTACCGTTTTGATTCGCCCGTTTAATCGTGTTGCAGATGCCATTCATGATGTAAAGGAGGGCTTTACAGATGAGATTGCTGCCGTACCGGATTATCTGGAAACGGAGCATATTATTGATGCCTATAGCCAGGTAGTGAGCCGTATGAAGATATTGGATGATTCCAGACAGGAATTTGTATCCAACGTATCCCATGAGCTTAAGACACCGATTACTTCCATGAAAGTATTGGCAGATTCCCTGCTGATGCAAAAGGATGCTCCACTTGAACTTTATCAGGAGTTTATGGAAGATATTGCCAACGAAATAGAGCGTGAAAATAAGATTATCAATGATTTATTATCCCTGGTAAAAATGGATAAAACGGCAGCAGATTTGAATATTTCCAATGTGAATATCAATGAGCTGATGGAATTAATATTGAAACGACTGACACCTATTGCCAATAAACAGGATGTAGAATTAATTTTTGAAAGTATGCGGCAGGTGGATGCTGAGGTAGATGAAGTAAAATTAACTCTGGCACTTTCCAACTTGGTAGAAAATGCAATTAAATATAACAAAGAAAATGGATGGGTACGTATTATGTTAGATGCGGATCACCAATTCTTTACTGTAGAAATTGCCGATTCAGGAATTGGTATTCCCGAGGAATCACTCGACCAGATATATGAGAGATTTTATCGTGTGGATAAGTCCCACTCCAGAGATATCGGCGGAACTGGACTTGGACTGGCCATTACCAGAAATGCTATTTTAATGCACAGAGGTTCCATTAAGGCAACGAGTAAGGAAGAGGAAGGAACCACATTTACAGTGAAGATTCCATTGAGTTATATTGCATAAAATAGCAAATCATAGATTTACGTTGCCTGTGGTCGAAGGTTTCAGATGGGATGGGAGTAGGCGTGAAGAGTAAAAAAAGAAATACAGTAATTCTTTTTGTAGTACTGGTAGCTTGTATGCTGTGTGCATGTACGGCTCCTAATGAAAAGAAGGCAAAGAATGATAAAACAATTGAGATTTATTATTTGAATAAAGAAGAGACAAGGGTGGTCATGGAAGAATATCAGCCAGTGGAAACCACAACAGAGGCATTACTGCCAGAAATTATAGGGATATTGGGTACACAGCCGGAAAATGTAGATCTCAGAGCAACGATTACAGACAGTTATAGTGTACTTGACTATAGTGTGGAAGAGTCGCAGCTTGTGCTAAATCTGGATGTGCGTTACCTTGAACTGGAAGCAACTGAAGAAGTTCTGACGCGTGCGGCACTGGTGCGTACATTAACCCAGATTCCGGGAATCGAGTATGTCAGCTTTGCCATTGAGAATGAACCTTTGCAGGACACAATGGGTAATCCAATTGGAACCATGACAGCTGGTACATTCATTGATAATGCAGGTACGGAGATTAATTCCTATGAAAAAGTAAAGCTGCATCTTTATTTTGCAAATGAGAAAGGTGATGGGTTAATCGAAGTAAATCGAACGATTGTCTACAATAGCAATATTTCACTTGAAAAATTAGTTGTGGAACAGGTAATTACAGGACCAACGAATGAGGAATCTTTTCCTACGATAAACCCCGAGTCAAAAATTATGAGTGTTACGGTAAAGGATGGAATCTGTTATGTGAATCTGGATGAAGCTTTTTTAACACAACCCTATAATGTAAGCTCTGAGGTTACGATATATTCGCTGGTTAATTCATTAGTGGAATTAAGCAATGTTAATAAAGTGCAGATTTCCATTAATGGAAAAACAGATGTGATGTATCGTGAAAATACAGATTTGACGACATTTTTTGAAAGAAATCTGGAATTAATTCAATAATACATGGCAGCTTAGATAAGATAGAAAAAAATAAAAATCATAATGAAATAGAAATAGAAGGGACAAAAGATATGAGAAGACCTCTATGCCTGGCTTGTCTGGCATTCGTGGTAACAATAATGCTTGTCCTTATAATCAGCACCCCACCCTCTGGCGAGAACACTATCACAGAGGGTGAGTGGCTGCAGGTGGAAGGAACAGTATATCAAAAAGAGCAAAAAGAAGATATATTATATGTATACATTAGAAACATAAAGTTTTTCAATAAACAATTCAAATCTGATAATTCAAATCAAAATCCCCAAACCAATCAAATCAATTTTCCGGATACCAAACAAGAGGGTATACAATGCATACTATCCAGGGAACAGGAACCAAAGCTTGGAAGCCGGATATTACTCGAAGGGAAGGCTCGACATTTCCCAGAGGCAACCAATGAAGGAGAATTTAACCAGCGTTTTTATTGGAGAATACAAAGAATTGATGTTCAGATAAAAGATGCGGCTATCATCATGGAAAGTGGGGAATATAACCATTGGCAGGAAGCACTGTACCGAGTACGTAAGCTTTGTGAGGAAAGGTATGATAGATATATGAGTAAAGCACATGCTTCTGTCATGAAGGCAATGTTGTTTGGTAATAAAAAGGAAATCGATAGTGAAATAAAAAATTTGTATCAAAGGAATGGAATTGCACATATGCTGGCAATTTCAGGACTTCATATCAGCATTATAGGAATGGGCTTCTATAAGCTGTTACGAAAAGCATATATACCAATCAGTGTGGCATCCGGTATCAGCATTTTCGTCATGTATCATTATGGGATTATGACAGGTATGAGCAGCTCAGCGGGACGGGCAATTATCATGTTTATAATTCAATTATTGGCGCAGATTACAAAGCGAAGCTATGATATGCTTACAGCAATGGCACTTGCTGCGGTATGTATTGTCGTAGAACAGCCACTCTATGTATTTTATACTGGATTTCAGCTTTCCTTTGGTGCTATCTTGGGAATTGGACTTGTATATCCAGCATTACGACATTACTGTCAAAATAGATTTTTTGGCGCATTGCTGGCATCGGTATCGATTTCACTGACAACCATGCCGGTTATTCTGTTCTCCTATTATGAAATTCCACGTTTCGCAATCTTCCTGAATATCGTATGTATTCCATTAATGACTATTTTGGTCACTTGCGGTCTGGCACTGCTTCCGATTGGGGTTATTTCTGGTTATCTGGGGCAGATAGGAGCGATTCCCTGTATCCTGATATTATCCCTATATGAAAAAATATGTCTGGTAACAGAAAAACTTCCAGGACATTCATGGATAGTGGGAAAACCATCACTTATTCGAATAATGCTATTTTTTCTTGCCCTCGGTATTCTGGCTGTTTTCTATGAACGGGTTACAAAAGAGTTAGCAATTTTTCTTATCGTAATGGCAATTTCTATATTGACTGGAAGAGTCAGAGATGATTTACTGATTACTGCGATTGATGTAGGTCAGGGAGATGGATTTTGCATACAAAACGAAAATGGAAATAATTATCTGATAGATGCGGGGAGCAGCAGTAAGAAGAACGTAGGAAAATATCAAGTAATTCCCACCCTGAAGGCGAAAGGAATTGGGGAGCTGCAATACATTTTTGTATCCCATTCCGATAGCGACCATACCAGTGCCGTTATAGAACTTTTAGAGCAGGCAGGGGATGGAAATGGAATTAAGATACATGGTATTGTACTTCCGGGAATACAACAAAGCTATCAGGATGAGGGATATCGTGAGCTTGTACAGATAGCAGAAGAAAAAGGGGTTTTCGTATCCTTTATGAAGACGGGGGATAGTTTGAAAGATGGGAAGCTGGAGTTTCTTTGTTTACATCCGGGAGAATCCTTTGTACCGGAGGGTGCCAATTCTTATTCTAATGTCCTGCTTGTAAGCTATGGAGAATTTGAGGCACTATTTACCGGAGATGTGGAAGGGAATGGAGAACTTGCACTAATACAGCAGCTAAAGAAATATAGGACCAAATACGAAGTGGAGCGAGGGAGGAAAGGAATATCAGATAAAGAGTTCCAAATTGAATGGCTGAAGGTCGCACATCATGGTTCTAAGAATTCTACGAGTGGGGAATTTCTGGAAATATGCAGTCCGAAGGCAGCGGTGCTGTCGAATGGAAAAAATAATTCCTATGGACATCCGCATAAGGAATTATTGCAGCGTCTGGAAGAACAAAATATTCCGTATCACATGACCAGTCAGGAGGGAGCAATTACCCTGCAGACCAATGGCAAGAAGATAAAGCTTACAAAATTTGTAGAAAATAGTTCAAAGGCTGGTCATTAGAATTTGTTTTGCAGATGACAGATGATGTGTAAAGTGGTACAATAAAACAAAATCTGGGTTGTGTAAACGGAGAGTTGAGAGTATAGATGCAAAGTATAATTAGGGATATCAAAGAACAGGATTTTAAGCAGATATACCTTCTGTTTGGGGTAGAAGATTATCTTCGTAAACAATATCGTGATAAATTAAAAAATGCACTTCTTCCGCCAGAGGATACGATGAATTACCAGTATTATGAAGGAAAAGATATTAATGTAGGTGCCTTAATTGATCAGGCAGAGACAATGCCTTTTTTTGCGGAACGCAGAGTACTTGTGATTGAAAACAGTGATTTGTTTAAACATAATGGAGAACAACTGGCAGAGTATCTGGCAAGTCCGGCAGCTACGGCTTATTTCATTTTTGTTGAACCTGAGATTGATAAAAGAAGCAAATTATTTAAGACGGTCAGAGATAGGGGACGTGCCATTGAATTTACACTTCAGGATGAAAACACCTTGAAAAGATGGATACGTAGCCTTGTTACGAAGGACAATATGGCAATTACTGAAGGTGCCCTTAACTGTATGCTTGAAAAAACCGGCAATGATATGGAAAATATTAAAAGAGAGCTGGAAAAATTAATTTGCTATGCGCTGGGAAGACAGGAGATTACAAGGGAAGATGTGGAAGCTATCTGCATCACGCGTATCAGCAACCGTATTTTTGATATGATAAATGCCATAGCGGATAAACAGCAACAGCTTGCACTAAAATTGTATTATGATTTATTGGAATTAAAAGAACCACCGATGCGAATCCTTTTTCTGATTACCCGACAGTTCAATCTGTTATTGCAGGTAAAGGAATTAAAACAAAAGGGACTTGATTCCAAAAAGATTGCTGAAAAGACAGGACTACATTCTTTTATTGTAGGAAAATACGTAACCCAGGCGGCAAAGTTTTCATTCAAAGCCTTAAGGCAGGCACTGGAAGACTGTGTGATTGCAGACGAGTCTGTAAAGACAGGACGCATGATAGATAAAATGTGTGTAGAATTACTGATTGTGAAATACAGCGTGAAAACAGGAAATTAAGCACAGGAGTGCGGGCTTAGGGAAAGGAAGGAGTATTGAAATGAGTTTTTTAGATGATTTGGGAAACAGCTTTACAGAGGTGGCAAAGGATGTAGGAGACAAGGCAGTTGAAATCGGCACCAATGTGGCGACATATGCGAATATTAAGGCAGAGGAATTAAAGATACAGGAACAGTATTATAAATTGGGCAAACGTTACTATTCGTTATATCAGGATACCGCGGATCCGGAGCTGCTGGATATGATTGATGCAATTAGTGCATCCAATGACAAGATAGCCAAATACAAGGAAGAAATAGAAAAATAAGCAGTTTATTTAAATATATTCAAATAGTATAAATTAGCTTAAATTACGATAGAAGTGTATTGTTATTTATTGAGCAAAAGCTTATAATAGAAGTAGAATATACAGCTAAGTGTGTAAAGAAACTCTAAATTAGCAAAAAACGCTAATTAAGAGTTTCTAAGTTACACACTGGAAAAATGCAAAAAGAAGCATTTTTCTCATGGATTGTTTGTGCTACTAAAGCGGCATGTTTGGAAGTGTGAGAAGCATTCAACCCCTTGATTGGAGTGCGGCTAAGGGTCGCAGATGGGAGCTAACAAATGAGTGGAATTTCGAGTATTCATGCAAATGCCAGTTCCAATATGAGTTATGGAAAGCTTGCAAGTGGAAAAAAATTAAATTCTGCGGCAGATGGTGCCAGTGAACTTGCAATTGCAGAAAAACTGAAAAGTCAAAGTAATGGATTAACTGCTGGAGCTTCGAACGCATCAGCCGGAAAGAATGTTCTGAATATTGCAGATGGTGCATTAGGTGGTATTCAGGATTATTTGCAGAGAATTAAAGAAATCAGTATCAAAGCAAGCAATGGATTGAACAGTAGTTCTGATAAATCAGCTATGCAGGCGGAAGTCAGTGAACTGTTAAAGGGTATCCAAAGTACCGCAAAAGGAACAGAGTACAATACAATGTCGGTTCTGGATGGAAATATGGCAAGTATGGATATTGCAACCAATCCAGACGGAACAGGAATGCAGATACAGATGTCCAATTCTACATTGGAAGCGCTTGGTATTGATGGGTATGATGTGACAGGTAATTTCGATATGAAGCGAATTGATAATGCATTGGATATGGTAAGCCAGTCCAGAAGCAATGCGGGTGCTGCGAGCAATGCATTAGACTATGCCTATACTTACAATCAGAACGCAGCTTTGCAGCAGACGAGTGCACAGAGTTCGTTGGAAGACTTGGATATGCCAAAGGCTATTTCGGAGATGAAAAAGAATGAAGTATTAGATGACTATAAGAATACAATGCTGAAAAAGGGTATGGAACAGGAATCCCTGGTTACAAAAATGTTGCAGTAATAGAATTATAAAAGGAAACAACTGAGGCTGTGAATTCTACACAGCCTCGAATTTTGTATTAGGAAATAAGGCAGTAGATTCGGATAGGAAGGGTACCAGAATATGGCAAAATTATATTTTAGACATGGAGCAATGGGAAGCTCTAAAACTGCAAATGCACTCATGGTTGAGTATAACTACTACGAAAGAGGAAAAAAGGCATTACTATTAAAACCTCAGGTTGACATAAGGGATGGGAAAAAAATCATTCAAAGCCGTATGGGATTGTCAAAGGAATGCAGGTATGTAGAAGAATTTGTGAAAATGCCGGATGAAGAAATTAAACAATATGATTGTGTGATTATCGATGAAGCACAGTTTTGCAGCAAGGAGGAAGTTTCTTTTTTTATTCATGTAGTAGATGATTTGTGTATTCCGGTTATCTGTTATGGGCTACGGACTGATTTTCGAAGAGAATTATTTGAAGGCTCTATGTGGTTATTGGCATGGGCAGATGTAATAGAAGAAATTAAGACAGTATGCTGGTGTGGTCAAGGGGCTACCTGCAATGCACGATTTACAAGTGATGGAACAATGATTCGTACCGGAGAGCAGATCTTTCTTGGTAAAGATGACAGTTATATTGCTTTATGCCGTAAACATCACAAAGAGGGAAATTTGGGACCAAATTGGAATAAACGTGAGGAGCAAGACAAAGTATGAATAGTATAGTATTATTTATAATTATAATAGTAATTGCCAATGTTATGAAGGCAGTAAAACAGAGTAGAACAGATGCGAAACAGGGTTCGACGGATACAAAAGGCTGGACTACTTCGTGGCCAACGGATACTCCTGTGACACAGCGGAAACCAACGTCCTATAATGCAACCGCTTCAAAACCATATAATCCGACTCCTGTGGAAAAGCAAACGGTATATAAAAAACAGCACAATGCGGCTGAGATGAAACAAGGCGCAACCCAGTCTACGGTCGATTATTTATCACAAAAAGCAGCACAGGAAGATAAAGATCAGAGAATGGAAGTAAAGATGAATGCATCGGTCAGAGTCGGAGGCCGTAGGGTAGCAGTTCAATTAATTGAGGGTGACATGGCACCAATGGGAACCAGGGTCATAAAATGTGGGTATTGTGGAGCCGAAAATCTGGTACCCATGACCACATCAGAAGAATATGCTTGCTTTTTTTGCAGAGAAGATTTATAACAAAAGAAAATAATTATATATGAATCGCAGCAGAGAACAATGCAGTCTGAAAGAAAGGGATGGTTATTTAGATGAGTAAAATTGATGAAATCAGAGCGGAAATGGTAACCGCAATGAAAAACAAAGATAAAGAAAGAAAAGACACTTTATCAATGCTATTGGCAGCATTAAAAAACAAAGCAATTGATAAAAGAGAAGACCTTACAGAAGCGGAAGAGTTTGAAATTATCAAAAAGGAAATCAAACAAACCAAGGAAACACTTGAGCTGACACCTGCAGACAGAACAGAGCTGATAGAGCAATGCAATGCCAGAATCAAAGTACTTAGTGAGTTCGCACCAGAGGAAATGAGTGAAGATGCCATTCTTGCAATTGTAAAAGAAGTAATCGCATCATTGGGAATCGAGAATCCTACCGTAAAAGAAAAAGGTAAGATTATGAAAGAACTGATGCCAAAGGTAAAGGGAAAAGCAGACGGAGCAGTTGTAAATAAAGTAGTTGCTTCTCAGCTTCAATAAATTTAGAAAATGATGGTACCCAAAGTTCCCTGCTGAACTTTGGGTACCATCATTTTTCGCTCGTGTCAAAGAGGGGCTGAAATTTATAGAGTCAGCCGAAACAGACCGTGACGATTACAATAAGCGTAAATATATCCATGTCCTTTTCTGGCAAATCTGCATTCGATATTTTGTTCCGGATACATTTTTACCAGTTCTACTTTTTCTGATGTTACATATGCGAGAAATGAAATATAGTGTTCCTTCTCCATAGAATGGTTCATATGAATATAATATTCATTATCTAGTATTTCACTAAAAATTTCATGTTCCGTGTCAGAGTCTTCATCCTGTGTTACAGGAAGTGTAATCCCGCAACAGCAGTATGAACCCTTTCCGGTGGACACAATTACATTTCCACAAACCGGACATACATAAAAATTAATTTTTTTCATATTGGCGGCTCTATTAGAATTTACGACATATTCTCCAGCTAATAATTCTGCGACAGACACATTCAGACTTTCTGCAAGTGTACCAATCAGAGCAATGTCTGGTAATCCTCGGTCGGTTTCCCATTTTGAGATGGTCTTATCGCTAACCTTTATAATCTCTGCAAGCTGCTTTTGTGTCATCCTCTTTTTTCCCCGAAGCTCTTTTATTATTTTGCCTGTTACATAACTCATTGTATTTCCTCCCTGTTTTCACTTCTTGTAATATGTATTCATTAATAACATAGCATAATTATAAGGGTAAAAGCTTCAAAGGAACACCTACGTATCGTAGAGAAGTAGTGCATTCAAAACTTTAATTTTGCACGTTGACCATGAGTCATGCTAAGAGAAAGAAATTACCATATGTGTCATGCTCGCATGTAAACATATGGTAGTTTTTTTCTCTTAATAGGACGAAGTCCGTGACCGAGATGGAGCGATAGCGTAATTGAGGTTGCATGACGGTGTGGCTGCACGGGGGCTGTGGACGTTTCAGATATCGTGGGGCGTCCCTTCTGTTTGCATCCTGTAACTCTCCATTATGCAAGAAAATCTAAGAGTGGTAAAAGGAAATGTGTTATACCTTTATCTAAGACGTACAAAACCGAGGGATTATGCGACATCGTGTC
>JAQUYA010000129.1 GCA_028692055.1 Lachnospiraceae bacterium
TTATCCACTAATTTTTTAAGGCTCTTAAGCGTTGGTACTCTGCCTCTGGTTACATCATGATAAAATCCCCTGTTTTCAATCTGTGGATAGTCCCTGATAACGGTTCCCGGTATCATAAGTCCTTCCTGTGTAATCATCTGGCACAGCGTCTGTATTCCATATAATAGAAATTCTTTATCACTTCCGGTGATATAGATGCACTCTGCTATAATGTCAATTGTATAACTTCTCTGAAGGGAGCTGTCCTCTTTTAAATAAATGGTATCTTCGTAAAAAGTACCTTTTCGAATCAAAGGCGACACTCCCGTTTGTTCCTGTATGTGCTTTTTCAATATTTTTGCATATTGAAATGCTTCTATCTCACATTTCTCATCAATTAGAATTTCCGTTGTATTACGGATAATAAATGTTGCATTGGTATCTCTCCACTCCTGTGGCTTTGGAATAATATACATTGCAATCTGTCCTTTCCTCTAAAAATTATTCTCCTTTGCATATTGGACTAACGTATCTACTGTAGTAAATGCCAAGCCGGTCACGGTATCTGCACAGCCATAATAAATAGCAATTCTACCAGTTGCAGCATCCGTTAATACAGCACACGGGAACACAACATTCGGTACATCTCCAACACATTCATAGATTTCCTTTGGTGCCAGAATATAATTCTTGGAACGTGCCAAAACCTTCCACGGCTCATCCCTGTCTAATAAAGCACAGCCCATTCGATACACAAATCCATTGCAGGTATTTAAAACCCCATGATAAAGGAGCAGCCAGCCTTCGTCTGTTTCAATCGGCGTAGGCCCCGGTCCAATCTTAGTACACTGCCATGCCGATGTATCTCCCGGCACCGTACCCATTACATAACGGTGATGCCCCCAATACTCCAAATCGGGGCTCTGACTGCAGAAAATATCTCCAAAAGGAGTATGCCCAGTATCACTCGGTCTGCTCAATAGCATATATTTCCCATTTATTTTCTTTGGAAATAGAACACCATTTCTATTATAAGGTAAAAAAGCATTCTCCAACTGTGTAAATTTTTTAAAATCGTAGGTATAGGCAATCCCAATCGTTGGACCATGATAACCGTTACACCAGGTAATATAATAGCGGTCTTCTATAAAACATACGCGTGGATCATAACGGTATTCCCTTTTCAAAATCTCTCCGTCCGCGCCCTCAAACTGAATCGGCGTATGGTTAATTTCCCAGTGAATTCCATCTTCACTGAATCCCGCAAAGATATCCATACTGATGCTTAAGCTGTCGCAGCGAAAAACACCTGCAAATTTACCGCAAAAAGGAACTACTGCACTGTTAAAGATACTGTTTGAAGTCGGTATTGCATCCCTCCTTATGATTGGATTCTCTGTGTAGCGCCATACTGGCTGCACATATCCTTCCGGTTTTTCCTGCCACGGAATGTTTGGCAATTCGTTTCCAATTATTTTACTCATATTTACTCCCATCTGCATGCTTTAGCATGCGCATAAATGAATCCCTCGGCAATCATAAAACATTGCTAATCTGTCTAATATCTACTATACTGAAAAGAACAAAAATAGGAAAGCATTTCTTGTGATTTTTTTCCTTAGAATTCAATGTCTGCTAAAGCAGACAGATGGGAGTAATATGAAAGAAATAATTTTAGCATCTGGATCTCCAAGAAGGAAAGAATTATTAGAGCAAATCGGAATTGATTTTACTGTGATTCCTGCAACCCGCGAAGAATACATAACAAGTACGATTCCACGCGAAGTCGTAGAGGAACTTTCTTTGCAAAAAGCAAAAGAGGTGGCTTCGCTTCCACCATTTGTAGGAAGTTCGGATATTGTAATCGGTTCTGATACGCTTGTTGCATTAAGTGGAAGGATTATGGGAAAACCAAAAGATAAAAAAGATGCCTTTGCCATGTTAAAAGCATTGCAGGGAAACACACATACGGTATATACCGGTGTTACTTTTATCGTTACCAGTATCGTCCCTCAGATTATTACTTTTTCAGAGGCAGCGAAGGTAAGCATGTATAAAATGAGCGATGCAGAAATCCGCGCCTATATCGCCACCGGAGAACCCATGGATAAAGCCGGATCTTATGGTATCCAAGGGAGATGTGCGGCTTTCATATCCAGAATTGAAGGTGAATACAATACTATTGTCGGACTTCCCATCGCTCATGTCTATCAAGTATTAAAGACATTATTATAATCTACTATTTTATCTTTCGTTGTCAATCATATATAAAAGTGCATTACAAATGGCGGCTGCTACATTACTGCCGCCTTTTCTTCCATTTGCTACAATAACCGGCACCCCTGCTTTCTGAATAAGCGCCTTGGACTGTACCACATTCACAAAGCCAACCGGCACTCCTATGATGAGTTCCGGTTTTATTTTGCCTTCCTCTATCATGCGATAAAGCTGTATAAGAGCGGTTGGCGCATTTCCAATCGCAAATATTAAAGGCTGATTTAATTTGCTTGCTTTTTCCATACTTACCACCGAACGTGTGACACCTCTTCGTCTTGCTTCCTCAGCGACATCATCATCTCCTATAAAACAAATAGCTTCTCCACCCAGTTTATGAAGTGTCTTCTTGTGGATACCAGATTGTACCATAGTCGTATCTGACACAATGCACGCGCCTTTGCGTAAAGCTGCTAATGCCTTCTCGACGGCACCCTTTGAGAAGTACATCGAATCTGCATAGGAAAAATCTGCTGTCGTATGAATGACACGCTTGATAATCAGTTCGTGTTCCTCTGGAAACTTGCGTCCTGCCAATTCCTCTGTGATAATTTCAAAGCTTCTTTTTTCAATATCCGCTGGTAAAATTTCTTCTATATTATTCCCTTTGAATGTAATCCCCATACTGGAATAAATCGCCTGCATATCCAGATGACTCCTCACATTGTCTGCCAGTAAATCATATTGTTGTTCCTTATATTGCTGCATGGGAATAAATGCACTCGTCCTTTCCTCTATTCCTTTTCTTACTGCCAATAGATTATAAATAGCCAGTCTCATTTCAGCACTATCAAAAAAACCATGTACATATGTTCCGAAAACATTCTCTTTCACATTAAATAACAAGTGCTCTTTTTTCTTTATTGAGGTTGTAATACCCATGTGTATCTCGTAACCCTCATAAGCTGTTCCTGTGAGCCTTTCATAAAAGCCTGTAAATATTGGAAGTTTTCCCACGATACGTGTTCTTATTTTTTCCTTTTGTATTTTGGTTTCGATTTCCAGTAATTCCATGCCTGCCGCTTCTTTGACTCCCTCTGTTTCATATTCATCGGTAAGTTTCTTTCCAAGCATCTGAAATCCTCCACAGATTCCCATAATCAAGGTACCCTGATCAGCCTGCTTTTTAATGGCTGCTTCCAGACCATTCTGCCGCATCCACTGCAAGTCCTTTATGGTACTTTTGCTTCCCGGTAAAATAATCATATCAGGATTACCTAATTGAGATAATTGATTCACATATCGCACACTAACACCTGCCAGACTGGACAATGCATTAAAATCAGTAAAGTTCGATATGCGTGGAAATTGAATAACAACTATATCTATCAAGTCTACCTCCTGCCTTTGAAAGCGTTCTGTAAGACTGTCCTCATCATCCAAATCCACATTACAGTAAGGAATAACACCAACCACTGGTATTCCACATTTATCCTCCAGCATTTGTATTCCGGGTGCTAAAATACGCTCATCTCCACGGAATTTGTTTATCACAAGTCCCTTAATACGTTTCTTTTCTTCTGGCTCCAATAGTTCTACCGTTCCATACATCTGAGCAAACACACCACCGCGGTCAATATCCCCTACCAGTAATACAGGAGCATCTGCCATTTTTGCCATGCCCATATTTACGATATCATCCTGTTTCAGATTAATCTCTGCCGGGCTTCCGGCACCTTCTATTACAATAATATCAAACCGTTCTTTTAGTTTGTTATATGCAGATTTAATTTCTGGTACTAATTCTTTTTTATAAGCAAAATAGTCCTTTGCAGACATATTTTTGAATACTTCACCATTTACAATAACCTGTGAGCCAACATTGCTGGTAGGTTTCAGCAGGATTGGATTCATGTATACCTCCGGTTCAATACCCGCTGCTTCTGCCTGCATAACCTGTGCACGTCCCATTTCCAGACCTTCTTTTGTAATAAACGAATTTAAAGCCATATTTTGAGATTTAAAAGGTGCAACACGGTAGCCATCCTGTTTAAATATTCTGCATAATCCTGCACAGAGAAATGTCTTCCCTGCATTTGACATTGTTCCCTGCACCATAATTACTTTTGCCATCTTATCTCCCATCTGCGACCTTGTGCCGCGTACCAATCAAGGGGTTGTTTCTTTCAACTTTTGAAGCATGCCTGCAAGCTGCCTTTTTCCACGCCTCTATCAGTTTTACATTTTCTTCCCTTGTACGGACAGCCAGCCGGTAATATCCACTTGTAAGATTGCGGTAATTGCTGCAGTCCCGTATGACAAATCCTCTTTTCAATAACTCATTTTCCAACTCTTCATCTGCTTTAATCAGCAGGTAGTTTGCCTCTGTTGGAAATATTTTTTCAGCAAGCTGATTTTGCCGGATTTCATTTATCAGATAGGTGCGTTCCATAGCTATATATGCAATTGTATCCTTCACATATTCTTTTTCCTGTAATGCAGCGATACCGGCATACTGTGCCGGAGTCGAAATATTCCAGGGCTGTACCGCCTCTTTCATCGCTTGCATTAAATCCTGATTGGTACTGATTCCATAGCCAAGACGCAGTCCCGGCATTGCATATAGTTTGGTAAATGCCTTCACGACCAGCAGATTCTTATAGGTTGTACAATAAGGAAGCAGGCTATTATCCCTGCCTGCAATGCAAAAATCCATGAAGCATTCATCCACCACTAAAAAGATGTTTTTTTCTTTGCATTTCTTCAGAATCTCCGCCATCCTGCTTTGGGTAACAAGTTGTCCTGTTGGATTATTGGGATTGCAGAGAAATAATATATCATATTCTTCTGTTAATTGTTCCAAAAAATCAGTCACGTTTAATTGGAAATCCTCTTCCGGCAAAAGATTCCAGTACACACAGGAACATTCCACACTTTGCAGTGCTTGTTCATATTCCTGAAAAGTGGGCACTGCTAAAAGTGCCTTTCGCGGCTTTAATGCGCGGCAAACCTGAAACAGCAGGTCTGCCGCTCCATTTCCGATAATACTGTCTTTTATCTGTATTTCTTCTTTTCCAAACTCCTTATTGAGTTCTGTGACAATCGCCTGTCGCAGCAGGGCACATTCTGTATCCGGATAATACACTGCATCATATACCCCTCTTTCTGCAGCAATCCGAACATTTTCCGGCATACCGAGTGGATTCAGATTTGCTGAAAAATCAACGCAATCCGGATATGCATAATGGGAACCACCATGTTTGTACATTTTCTGCTTCCTCTCTTTATCCCATAAAAGCATAAATCATATAATAGGCTATTACAATAATTATCAATAAAATAACAAGTGTTGTCATATATAACAATTGATTTGCTCTGCGAATGTCTTCCCGTTCTATCTCTCTTCTCGCATCTCCAATCGTTGGTTTCTTATATATTTTTCCAAAATAGCTGGCATCTCCGGCCAGCTGTACCTGCAATGCCCCCGCCATTACTGCCTCCGTCTGGGCAGAATTTGGACTGGCATGACATGTACGATCCCTGTGATAGATACGGAATGCCTCTTTCACAGATAATCCTCTTATTCCACTTGCTAACAGCATTCCCATAGCCGCCGCTCT
>JAQUYA010000032.1 GCA_028692055.1 Lachnospiraceae bacterium
GATTGCCAAATTATTTGTATAGGGTATCGAAAGCATTGATGGAAAAGGGGCATACGCCAATTATTATAACAGCAGGTGATATAAACGAAAATACATATTATGATGGAATTGAAGTAATAAGAAGGAATACGAGAATAGATATAGACGAAAAATACCAAATTGTTTCTTATGTTGTTAATGCACTCAATATGAGTTTTCGGTTAAATAAAGAATTAAAGGTGCTGTTGAAGAAAAAGAAAATTGATATTATACAGTTTTGCAGCTTATATGGATTAGGTTTTTTTTATTGTGGAATGGTACCTGCAATTGTAAGACTATCCTCTTATGCAAAAGAGTCCTTTGCATATAGTGAAACTTATTCAAAATTAATGATAAGAATTATGAGCATATTCGAAAAACTTGGTTCTCATTCTTCACGTGGTATTATTTCGCCAAGTGATTTTATAGGTACATCATACGGAAAAGATGTTGATAGAAAAGTGATAACAATAGAAAGTCCCTTTAACAATAACTTAATTGTAGAAAACGACAGTATCTACAAGCAAAAATTTATGAATAAGAAATATATTTTATATTATGGCGTATTAAGCGAGGATAAGGGCGTTATTGTGCTTTCAAAAATAATACATAAGATTTTAGAGAAGAACCCAGAGTATTATTTTGCATTTATAGGAAGAAGTGCCAAATATAAAAATGAAAATGTAGTAAAGATAGTTAGAATGAATGCAGGAGAGTACAAGGATAGACTTATCTGTATGGAACCACTTGAACATGATAAGCTATATCCGGTTATTCGAAATGCAGAGTTAGTTGTATTACCTTCGTTGGCGGAAAATCTATCTAATGCATGTATTGAATCCATGGCTCTTGGAAAAGTTGTAATTGGAACAAATGGGACAAGTTTTGAACAATTAATTGTGGATGGGAAGAGTGGACTACTTTCAATTCTGAATGATGCAGAAAGTCTATATCAAAAAATAGAGCAGGCAATTAATTTAAGTGAGGTAGAAAAAGAAGAAATGCAGGAAAGGGCTAAAGAAAGAATAGCGGAATTAGCACCTGATAAAGTAGTAGGAAAATTAATAAGGTATTATAACTATATTATAGAGAACCAAAAGAAAAGGAGAAAATAAAAATGAAAAAGGGTGCAATAGCAGTATTATCCAGTTTGATAGGTGCAACGGCAGGAACAGTAACAACAGGGATAATTCGGGGAAAAACGATACAACAGAAAGAAAAAAAAGTAGACAAATTTAAGACCTACTATAATATTTTGAACCAATGGTTAATTTTAAAACAGGAAGGAAAAACACTGGAAAAGTTTTTTAAAGACAATAATTATAAAACAATTGCAATTTATGGAATGGGTGAAATGGGAAATCGTCTATATGAAGATTTAAGAAATACAGATATAGAGGTGAAATATGCAATTGATAAAGACGCTGGTTCCTGTTATACCGAGCTTGTAGTGAAGGATTTGGAAGATGAGTTAGAAGAGGTAGATGCAGTTGTCGTGACAGCAGTTTTTGCAATAGACGAAATCAAAAAAGAAATTAAAGAACAATTAAATGTTCCTACTATTTCACTTGAAGATGTAGTGTATGAGGCATGATAGCATTATTTCAAGCATGCATTATTCAGCAATAGACAGGAGAAAACAGTATGTGTGGCATTCTTGGAGGAAACAGAACGGAATGGAATTATGAAAAAGGAATAGAGGCAATGCAGCACAGAGGTCCAGATGGATTAAAAGTTGTTAGAACAGAACGTTTTAATATGGCATTTGCACGTCTTGCGATTATTGATTTATCATCCAATGGAATGCAGCCTATGTTTACAGAAGACGAAAATGTAGGAATTGTATTTAATGGGGAAGTGTATGGCTACCAAAAGCTGAGAAAACAGTTGATGCGCAGAGGGTATCAATTTCGTTCTTCTTCCGATACAGAAGTCGTATTAAATGCATATATAGAATGGGGTGACAGCTTTATCTATAGGATAGATGGTATGTTCGGCATTGCTATTTATGATAAACGAGTGCAAAAAGTGAAGTTATTTCGTGATAGAATAGGAATAAAGCCGCTTTATTATTATTATAATGGAAAAGATTTTGCATTTGCCTCTGAATTAAAAGGAATTGTGACGGCGTGTGACAATGTAAGATTTCAATTGAATAATACCGCAATTTTTGATTATTTGAATTGTCTGTATATTCCTGAGCCGAAGACAATGTACCAAAACGTGTATAAATTACCGCCTGCATTCGGATTGGTATATAATCTAAAGGAAAATAGAATCGAGAAAAAAGGAACCTATTGGAAACTAAAGATTAACGAAAATCAGGGAAAAGAGAGAAAAGAAGAAGATTTAATTGAAGAACTAAGATACCTAATAAAAGAATCAATCGAAGAACAAATGATTGCTGATGTTCCGGTGGGTACATTTTTAAGCGGTGGTGTGGATTCCAGTATTGTAACTTATGAGACAAATAGAGTAAATACAGCTACAGAGACCTTTTCTATTGGATTTACGGAAAAATTGTATGATGAATTGAAGTATGCAACCTACCTATCTCAGATGTATCAAATACCAATGAATCAGCAGGTATTTAATAAAGAAACATTCAAGGAACTTTATCATATGCTGCCACAGTGGTATGATGAACCTTTTGCAGATAATTCTGCTTTTCCAACCTATCTTGTATCTAAATTGGCAAAAGAAAAGGTGACAGTAGTACTTACTGGGGATGGCGGCGATGAAGTATTTGGCGGATATCCCAGATATACAGGCTATAAAAAGGACTGGTATTATAAGGGGATAAATAACAAAATAGTCTCAAGGATTTTTGAGCAGATGAGTAGTGGAAAATTACTGCAGGGGTTGGATACCATATTTATGGAGGATTTGGCATTACTTATGCCTACCTATCAATATGCAGTCAGACCGGATAAAGCGCGCTTACGTAAAGAACTTGGTATTGCGAAAGACTATGATGAATATTGGTTCATGCGTAAGCATTATAACAAGGAATTACCACCAATTACACGTTGTCAATATCTGGATTTAAAGACTTATTTGCCAGGGGACATTCTCACAAAAGTAGATAGAACAAGCATGGCAACTTCCTTAGAGACAAGAGTTCCGTTACTCAGTAAGAAGATAGTAGAATTCTCTTTTGGATTATCAGAAGAAGATAGATGCCCTAAAAATGAATTAAAGGGACTTCTTAAAAAAGCATATTTACAGGAAATTGGGAGAATGCTACTGTATCGAAATAAAAAAGGATTTAGCATTCCAACAAGATATATGAAGCAAGGACAGGCACCCCAAGAGCAGCTACTGCACGAATTTTGGAATATTTAATATATAATAAGAGGGAAAATAGTTGAAAAATATTGAACAAAAGCATTGGGATAGTACTTACCGGAATCAGGAATATCAAATTTATCCAAGGGAAAATAGAGTCATTAAATTTTTGGATGAATACATTCCGCTTGCGGCAGAAGGGGAAGAGTGTTTTGAGGTTGGTTGTTTTCCTTGTGGATTTTTATCTTATGTAGGTCTTAAAAAGAAATACATTGTTAATGGAATCGATTATAGCGACCTATTATGTGACAGAACAGTTAAATGGCTAAAAAAAATGAAAGTCTCTGTAGGAAGTGTAAAAAGAGGTAATTTTTTTGAACTCTGCAAAGAAGAGCATAAAAAATATGCGTTAGTGTATTCATGCGGTTTTGTAGAGCATTTTAAAGATTATATAAAAGTAATCAAACTGCATGATAAATTTGTGAAATGTGGTGGATATTTGGTCATCACTGCACCAAATTATCGAGGGAAAATCATGTATATGCTACATCGCTTTTTTGATTATGACAATTTGATAATTCATAATATAGAATCTATGAATCCAGATGAATGGAAAGAGGTATTAGAAAAAATGAACTATGAAATTCTCTTTTCTGGATATTTTGGAGAATTTGAGTATAGTCCTAGCAAAGAAATGATAGAAAAGAAATGTCTAAAACGATACCTATATAGAGCGGCAGAACCAGTTATACGATACTTAAATCATACAATTACGAGAAACGCACCGGGTTATTCTTCTAATTGCGGAATTGTTGCAAGAAAAAAAGATAGAGGGGAAATATAGAATGGCTAAAGAAATAGTACTAAGTATATGCATTCCAACCTACAGTAGGGCAGAGAGAGTATTTAATACAATTAAAACTATACTGGAATACCCAGAAGAAGACATTGAAATAGTGGTTGCCAATGATACTTCTGTGGATGATACAGTGGAACGACTGGAACAAATATCGGATAAACGATTACGCGTTATTAACAATGAAAAAAATCTAGGGCAGAGAGAGAACCAGATCAAGGTTCTTTTTGCTGCAAGAGGAAAATATACATTAGTCTTGTTGGATAGGGACAATATTATTCTTCAACGTTTTTACATACTGATGGAGAACCTGAGAAACAATGAAGAAACTCCTATCTTATTACTGAAAGAAAAAAAAGAGGAATGGAACAGCAAATGGAGAAAAAATATATATCATATATGCAGCAATACGCACCCTAGTGACATTATTTATCATAGTGGGATGCTTCGCAATGTTTGTTCTTATGAATCGATAAAGAAAACAATGCGATTAGATGAGAATCCATTTGTATATTTCCCACCCATTGTTGGAATAAGTCTATTTTTGAGATATGAGAAATGCAGTACCTCGCAATTAGATTTGGCAAGATATAATATTGTAGGAACAAAGTCGGGGGATTTTCAAAGAAATAATAGCAAATGCACGGATTTCTATCTTCCAATAGGAGCTTGGAAAAGGCTTAAAATTTGGTATCGAATGTTGGAAGCGGAGAATCGAAGGAAAAGGGAAGGTTTATTTCCATATTTATTTGCAATAGAACTTACACTTGCCACAATGGGAAACTTTTATCTCTCAGAAAACCGAGAACTACGACTTCGTACAGGAGTAGTTCGAATGTCAGATGAGGCATATCGTTCTATAAACAGGAAAATGTGTGATATAACAATAAAATATTTGAGAAAAAGAAGAAGTCTTTCTGTCAGACAGTATGTTCTGATTAGGGTTATCACAGCTCTGAATAACAGAAGACTTATAGCTGCTATTCAGAAAAATGATGTCATAAGTAGCAGAATTTGGGAATATTTGTTTTAGAAAAAATTTTAAACACAAGGGATATGCAATGGAAAAAATACGAATAGGGATACTTGGTGCGGCGGATATTGCATATAGAAGATTTCTGCCTGCATTACAAAAACACGAAGGATTTACATATATAGGGGTAGCTTCTCAAAGTGGGAAACGAGTGGAAGAGTTTCAAAGGCAATATGGAGGAGTTGTTTTTTCTGATTATGAAAAACTGTTAGATTGCCAAGAAATTGACAGTGTTTATATTCCACTACCTCCAGCATTACATTATAAGTGGGGAAGAAAAGTCTTGGAAGCTGGAAAACATGTACTTCTGGAAAAGCCATTTACCACAAATGAAGAAGATACAAATATGTTGGTTAAAATAGCCGGAGAAAAGAATTTAACAGTTTTTGAAAATTATATGTTCCTATACCATAGACAATTAGAACAGATAATGAAAATATGGAAAGAAAATTGGCTTGGAAATATACATCAAATTAGTATACGATTTGGGTTTCCTGAAAGGCAGAAGGATGATTTTCGTTACAATAAGGAGTTGGGTGGAGGTGCATTACTAGACTGTGGAGGTTATACACTTCGCCTTGCTACAGAATTTTTGGATAAAGAAACTATAAGAGTGGCGACGAGCAGCATGGTTTATCAAGATACACAGGTTGATTTGTTTGGGGCAATCACATTGGAAGATAAAAATGGAACGGTAGCCAACTTGTCCTTTGGAATGGCAAATGAATATAAATGCGAATTACAGATATGGGGCCAAAAAGGTTTTTTAGAGACTGACAGGATTTTTACTGCACCCGAAGATTGGAAACCTGTTATTCATATAACGAAAGAGGGGAAGGAAGAAATAATTGAATTAGAAGGTGACAATCAATTTTATAATTCTATTAATCAATTTTATAAGTGTGTAAATAATAAACAAATTCGTGGTGGGATTTATAAAGAGATACTGAAGCAAAGTGAACTAATGGAGAAAGTATTAGAAGGAGGAACATATGCGTTGTAGAATTTGTAATTCGGAGAATCTAGAGAGTGTAATTGATTTGGGACAACAGCCTTGGGCAAATGATTTTATTAAAAAAGAACATATTGGAGAGGAACCATTTTATCCATTAAGAGTAGTATACTGCCATGATTGTCATGCGGCACAATTAGATTATACGGTAAAAAAAGAAGTAATGTTTGGAAATCACACTTATTTGACAGGTGCAACAAAGACAACATCGGAACATTTTAAAAGAGTTGCACAAAGAGTGGATGAGGAATTTTTTTCTAATAGGAAGGATAAGAGTGTATTAGATATTGGTTCCAATGATGGAACACAGTTACTTCATTATCAGAATATGGGATATAAAGCTTTGGGAGTGGAATCCTCTAAAATAACAGCGGAGATTGCAAATAAGGCAGGCGTTAATACAATAAATGAATTTTTTAACCTTGAAACAGTGAAAAAGATAGATAGTAAATTTGATGTTATAAATGCAGCGGGTGTATTTTACCATCTGGAAGAGATACATTCCGTATGCGAAGGCATTAAAGAGGCGTTAAAAGAGGATGGGGTATTTGTTGTTCATTTCATTTACATGAAAGACATTTTTGAACATATGACATTTGACCAGATATATCATGAACATTTATTGTATTACACGTTAGAAACCATCGGAAAATTGTTAAATCTTCATGGATTGGAAATGTTTGATGCATATCACTCTGGCTCCCATGGAGGAACCATTATTGGCTATGTAGGACATAAAGGAACTCGGCAGGCAAGTGAGCGATTATGTAAAATGCAGCAGGCAGAACAGGAATCTAACTGTAACAGTATTAAAGCGTATAGGGATTTCAATCAAAAAATTGAAATATTAAAAAGTAAAACGCTGAATTATTTACAGGAACAGAAGAAATTGGGGAAAAGAATATTTGGCTTGGGGTCACCATTAAAAGGAAACACTCTATTAAACCATTTTGGCATAGGAACTGATATTTTGGATTGTCTGGCAGAGACAAACCCACTAAGAGACGGACTATATTCACCGGGACAACATATACCGATTGTACTCCAAAAGGATTTAAAAGAAAATCCGGATATTTATTTTGTCCTGGCATGGAATTTTAAAAATGAAATTTTGGAGAGAAATGCAGATTTAATTAAAGAAGGAGTGGAATTCTATTTTCCGGTTGATGTAGACAACTATTAGAGAGGCAAATACTGGGGAATATATACAAGATTAGAGTCAATAGATGGGAGCATAAATGATTCAGATAAACGAGACAAAGTTTAAAGATGTATACAAAATAGAACCAAAGTATTTTGAGGATGCAAGGGGTTGGTTCACTGATACTTGGTCTGTGAGGGATTATAGAAATAAAGGAATCAATTACAATTTTGTTCAGGATAGCAAATCTTTTTCGGAAAAGAAGTATACGCTTCGCGGATTACATTTTCAACTAGAACCAATGGAACAGGCAAAGCTTATTACCTGTGTAAAAGGTGCAATAAGAGATGCAATTGTGGACTTGAGAGAAGATTCTCCTACTTATTTGCAATGGATGATGTTAGAGATTACAGAGGAGAGCAGAATACAGCTATTAATTCCGAGAGGATTTGCACATGGATTTCTAACTCTGGAAGACAAAACAGAAGTGCATTATAAATTAGATAATGAGTATGCACCACAACAGCAAAGAACCTTATTATGGAAGGACACGGATGTGGGAATAGACTGGAAGATAGAGGAAAAGAAGATAATTCTGTCCGAGAAAGATAGGAATGGACTTACCATAAAGGAACTTTTTAGGTAGGATTATAAATAATACGATATCATACGAGGAGATTTTATGAGGACGATTGCTATAAATGGTGCGAATGGATTTATAGGAAAATGTTTATGCCAATTCTATTTGGATAGGGGAGATAGAGTCATCGCTATAACAAGAGGAAAAGAAAAGGATGACTTAAGGCAGAAGAAAGATAATCTGAAAATTGTTTTTGCTAAATATGAAGAATATAAAAATATGGATCAGTTGATAGGAGAAGAGATTGACAGTTTTTACTATTTGGCCTGGAGTGGGTATGGAACAGCTACCAATGATTATAATGTACAAACTAGTAATATTCCATTTATATGTGACACAATAAAAGCAATATCTAAAATGAAATGTAAGAAAATGATATTTATCGGTACTTGCCAACAGTTTCAATATGAGGAGATTGGAAATGGTGTCAGACAAAAAAGTTCCGTGTATGGTGCAGCAAAGACCTACGGAGAGGCATTGGGAAAGATAGAGGCTGCGAAATATAAAATGGAATTCTGCACGGCTATTTTTTCAAATGTATTTGGTGTGGGAGACAGGTCGGCACGTTCTACGAATAAGATTATAAGAAGTTTTCTAAATAACAAATGTCCATTATTGATTGATGGAGAGACACTGTTTGACTGGACATATATTGATGATGCACTGGAAGGTCTTGCACTAATTAATGAAAAAGGAAAGAATGGGCAGTGCTATTATATAGGGGGAGAAAAAGCAAGAAAATTCAGCGATATTATTAGTGATGTAAGAGATGTAGTTAACCATGAATTAGTACTATCCTATGGAACGTTAATAGATAAAAAATATATCGATTATTCAGAAATAGATAAAAAAAATGCAAAAAAGGATTTAGGCTTTATGGCAAAAAGTGATTTTAAGGAAAGCATAAAAAAAACCATGGAGTGGGTAATAAGGGAAGCACTTGGAGAGTAGAGGTAGATATTGAACGAAAGAGAAGGTGCCATTATCATATGGAGAGTATAGTCCTGAAATTAATACAGTCATGGAAAATGAAAGAAGATACAGTAAATTCAGTACCTGAAATTCTACAATGGATTAATCAAATAAATTTGAATACAGATGTAACCATAAGACGATCATGTTTGAAAGATGATAAATTTTGGTATTATTCAGAAGCGGAAGGAGCTATAACTAACACAAATAATAGTTTTTTTAAAATTATGGGATTACAAAAAATCATCGATGAAAAGATTGTCTATGAGCAACCAATTATTGTACAGGATGAAATAGGATTTTTGGGTATTATTGCAAAAGAAATAGATGGGATATTGTATTTTCTATTACAGGCGAAAATAGAGCCGGGAAATATTAATAAAGTGCAGTTATCGCCGACGATACAAGCAACAAAGAGTAATTTTAAGTGTAAACATGGAGGGAAAAAACCGGCCTATTTAGAATATTTTTTGAATTCAAATGAACATAGGGTTATTGTAGATCAAATACAGTCGGAGCAGTCTTCCAGGTTTTATAAGAAAAGAAATAGAAATATCGTGATATTATTAGAGGAAGAAATAGAGATTAAAAATAATTACAAATGGATGACATTGGGACAGATTAAGGAATTATTAAAAATTGATAATCTGGTTAATATGGATACAAGGACAGTGTTGTCATGCTTGCCACTTTCTGGTATGGGAAATATAGAAGGAGATTATGAGAATAAATTAAAAAAATTCTATGAGGATACTTCTCTTTTTAATTCTATGTTTAATAATAGTGATATTAATGGAAGCATTATAGAAATATTCAATTATATTAATACCTATAAAATGTTTGATGAATCTAAATATATTCTTTGTCCATTAAGTGAATTAAAAAAATGGAAATTGAAAAATGATGAATTTATTTGTGAAGAGAATGCTCTGTTTAAAATTATTTTCTGTAGCATTGTTATGCAGGGGAGAGAAGTAAATGAATGGTCTCAACCTTTAATAGAGCCAATTAATAGAGGGATTTTAGGATTAATTATAAGCAGAATAGGGGATAAAAAGTACTTTTTAGTGCATGCATTACCAGAGATGGGATGTTTTGATAAAATCGAGTTGGCACCTACGGTTCAATTTGATTCTATGAATCTAAAGCAAATGAACGAGATAGAAGAGTTATTCTTAAAAAATATGCATGATAAATGTAAATATGATGTTGTCCTTTCAGAGGAAGGGGGACGTTTTTATCACGATCAGAATAGAAATATTATTTTAGAAATAGAAAAAGAGGGAATTTGTCATTTGCCAAAAGGTTATTTTTGGGTTGATTATAAGACTATTAATTATCTTGCACAAATAAACAATTGTTTAAATATTCAACTGAGAAATCTATTGTCATTATTAGAAATCTAGAGACACTACAAGTATTATATACACAGACAGAGACCCTATCCCGTGAGATATAAGATTATGATATGGATTCGCAGTTTGCCATGGAATTATTGACGCATATGAATCAAGGAAGCGGTATTATTTGACGAAAAAGGAGAACTAATGCAGAAGTTAGAGTTCCTGGATTAGTTCTAGATACCCTTCCAAAAAGGCATTTTCGCTAAATCGCGTGTTGGCGATAAGGGCGTTTTTCTTTTTCAGGTCGGATAAAGATTTATCTTTTATAAAATAAGTAAGTTCTTCGCAACTATCAAGATGATATAATAAGACGCCATTATCATCCTGAATAAATTCGAAGTTGCCGCCAACAGGAGTGAGGATGGGAACATTCTCATAGCTCATGGCTTCGATGGTAGCAAAATCAAAGATGGAGAATCGATGGGTCAATAAGTAGAAATCTGTATATTGCAGCAGAGATAGGATATCATTGTGTGGTAAATGCTCCCGAAACCATATAATGGTGTCATTAATTTCATAGATGTCTATTTGCTCCTGGAGGAGGTTAGCAGTGATTCCATCTCCTATGATAATCCATTGAAAGTTAATGCCTTTTCTACGAAGAGCAGCCAGGAACTGAGGTATTTGTTCTACACCCTTTGCAGCGTTAAGCGTAGCCACGGTTATGAAGGTAATGCCGGTAAAGTCGTGGATATGGGCAATCGCTTTTTGTACAGAAGGGGTTACTGCTTCTAAATATCCGGGATTATCAAAACCGTTATAAAGAATTGCCAGGCCACTGCAAGTTACATAGGGTTCCATGGAGGGTTCGGAGGCAATTAGGGAATCCTTTGCACCAAAAGAGGGAAAAGCAACATAGGCCACCTGCTGATGATAAACCAAAACGGTTTTGTACGTTTTAAAATTATAAAGAAAAATAAAACGCTCACAGCATCATGGAAAATAAAAATATCACTCGCTATGAATTCAAACTGATTATCCAGTAACCTGTAATAGTTAGATAATTCTTCATAACGGTCCTTTTCTTCATTCAGCAAGGCAAATTCCCAACATTTTTCATGGTTGAGGACTTTTCCTTCGAAGACATGATAAATACTTTCTATCAGATGATATTTCTCATTTGCGAGATATAGTCGGAGATTTACGCCTCCGGGACCGCCAGTAGGCTGGGAAGGACAACGACGGTCAGCAAAGCTGAATATTCGGGGTGTGGTCTGTTTAGATAAAAAGCAACAGTAGATGACAGAGGTGTAGACGTGATAGAAAGTGATAGGAAGGGGAGAAAATCCCAATAGAATATCATGTGAAAAGAACACATTGGGAGGACAATATGGCAAAGATACTTTTCTATGAATGGCAATCCCTGACAGAGCCAATATTTCTAAAGACACTACAAGCATTATATCCACAGACAGAGACCTTCTCCCGTGAGATAAAAAATTATGATATGGATCCGCAGTTTGCCATGGAATTATTAACGCGTATAAATCAGGGAAAGTTTGACGCATTAATAAGCTTTAACTATATTCCCCTCCTGGCATCCATTGCTAATATATGTAAGATAAAATATATTTCCTGGGTATTTGATTCTCCACATATGACGTTGTATTCTAAGACTATTTTCTATGACACGAATTATGTCTTTTTGTTTGACGAGAAAATGTATAAGCTTCTAAAGGCACAGGGAGTCAATACGATTTATTATATGCCGTTGGGGGTGGATACAGATTTTTGGAGAAATGTCATTGAATCTGCGGATGAAAAAGAGAAATATCACAGTGAAGTTTCTTTTTTAGGAACACTCTATAATAATCAATACAATTATTATAACCAGCTGCAAAATTTAGATGCTGCTGAGAAGAAAAAGATTGATAGAATCATTGCAAAACAGAAGTACCGATACGGGGAAGATGTGATAAGGGAAGCCCTGTCAGAGGAACTGATTAAGCACATTAGTGATGAAGCAGCACTTTATCTGGGGGAAAGTTATTTTATACCGCAGTCTGAGATGGTAACTTATCTATTACAAAAGAAGGCAACGGTAGAGGAACGGCATGAGATATTAGAAGCGGTATCCCGGCGCTTTGCTACGCAAATATATGGGGGAGACGACACAGAAGATATCCCAGAGCTTATGAACTGTGGTTATGCGGACTATTATACAGAAATGCCGCTGATATTCCATAGGAGTAAGATAAATCTGAATATTACCCTGCGCTCCATCGAGACGGGGATTCCCCTTCGGGTGTTAGATATTATGGCATGTCAGGGATTTGTATTGTCTAATTATCAGCAGGAGTTAAACACCCTTTTTGAGGATGGAAAGGAATTGGTGCTGTTTCATGACAAAGAGGATTTGATGGATAAAATCCATTATTACCTGCGCCATGAAGAGGAACGTAAACAGATTGCATATAACGGATATCAAAAGGTAAAACGTGTTTTTGTACTTTCTACAAAGGTGAAAGAGATGATGCAGATAGCATCATTATGATAAAAGCAATTACTTTAAACATGGTCAGAGAATAAGGGGATAATGTATGTACAATAGATTAGAAATGCTGTTAAATGAATCAAACTATGATGAAGCGGAAAAGGAACTGCAAAAGTGTTTGACTGCTGCGGAAACAGACACAGGGGAGAATGATGTACTTGCTATACTGGCAGCATCTATTTACTGGCACAAGGCAGAGTATGAGAAGTGCTATGGGCATATCAAAGCAGGACTGAAATATAATTACTGCAATTATGAATTATATCTAATGCTGGGTAATTATTATGAGTTGACCAATCCGGATCAGGCATGGCTTTGTTATCAGAACGCAGAGTTTTATTGCAAGGATGAAGAGGATCTGGAGGTAATCAGGAATTATCGGCTGGAGTTGGAACTGAAAAGTGAAATTCATGTTTCAAAGATTTCTATTGTCATTTTGTCGTACAATTCTCTAGAGTATACAAAGCAGTGTATCGAGAGTATTCGAAAGAATAACAGTGAGAAATGCTATGAAATCATAGTAGTTGATAATGCATCTCAGGATGGGAGCGCTGCCTGGTTAGAAGCACAAAAAGATATCCAGCTGATTGTCAATAAGGAAAATATGGGATTCCCTTATGGATGCAACCAGGGAATCAAACGTGCGGAGCCTGAAAATGATATATTTTTATTGAATGATGATACGGTACTTATGCCGAATTCCTTGTTTTGGCTACGCATGGGATTGTACGAAAACTTACATATAGGTGCAACGGGGAGTGTATCGAACTATGTAAGTAATGGGCAGCGGATTGAGGAAGGAGTAGGAACACTGGAACAGTGCATCGAATACGGTATTCGTAATAATATACCAATGAGGCACCCTTATGAAAAAAAGGTATTTTTGGTAGGATTTGCCTTACTGCTAAGGCGGGCAGCTTTAGATGAAGTTGGTCTGTTAGATATAAGATTTACACCAGGTACTTTTGAAGACGAGGATATTGCAATAAGATTACAACAGGCAGGGTGGAAGATTATACTGTGTAAAAATAGCTTTATCTATCACTATGGTAGTGGCGGAGGGGCAAATGCTATGAAATGGAGAGAGCTTTCTGCCATCAATTCCGCGAAGTTTCATGAAAAATGGAATTTTGATTTGGGATATTATTCCTGTGCCAGGACAGAAATAATCGGCCTCATCCAAAATCCTGCGGAAGATAAAATTCATGTGCTTGAGATTGGGTGTGGGATGGGAGCAACGTTGGCTGAAATTCAGTCTCACTGGCCGAATTCGGAAGTAAAAGGAATTGAGCTTGTGCCGGGAATTGCTAAAATAGGTGCAAATATTGTAGATATTATTCAGGGGGATGCGGAACATATGGATATTCCCTTCGAGAAATGCAGTTTTGATTACATTATTTTGGGCGATGTCCTGGAGCATTTGATGGAACCGCAAAAAATGTTAATGCGCCTTAAAGAGTATCTGAAGATGGATGGAGCATTTGTGTGTAGTGTTCCGAACATGATGCATATGTCTGTGATTTTACCACTGCTGCAGGGAATGTTTAACTATGCAGATGCGGGAATTCTCGATAGAACACATATAAGATTTTTTACATTGGCAAGTATTTATGAGATGTTTCAGGAATGTAAGCTGGAAATAGAAGATATAGGAGCAATATATACGGTAGCATCAACGGATGAAAAGAATATACAGGCAATTAAGGCGATTCAGATTGTTTTTAGTACGGCGTCTCTGCAGCAATTTCAGGCGTATCAGTACATATTTCGGGCAAAGAGGCAGTAGCAGTTGAGTTGGAATCCAATAGAAAGAAAAGAAGCAGAGGATATCAAAAAAATATATCCCCTGCTTCTGCTATTTCCAGAATCTGTTTCATAGAAGCCACCCCATCAAACAGTAATTTACACCGCTCCAGAGCTTTTTGTGCCATTTCCTGATAATATTCTTTGTCATTTTTAAATCGTAAAATCCGTTCATTCTTTTCCTCTAAAGTATTCACGATGAAATCCCTTCCAGCGGTAGCGGCCACATCACCATAATTCATAGTAACACCCGGAATACCTTTTGAGAAAGCTTCTGCGATAGAATAACCGCCACCAACGCGAGGAGGATTAACGTATAAATCACATATTTCCATGAGAGCCAAAACATCATTCTGATAACCAATAAAACTGGTATGTTCTTTAAAGGAGGTATTCTTCTCACACAATTCTTCATATTTTTCATAATATCCCGCAAATACAAGGTGAATATTATCTGCAAATAATTTCTCCATAGAAGTGAGAAAGGCGGGTGACACATCTGCATCTAAACGCAGACCGATAACTGCAAGTAGAAACTTGTCTTCTGGCAGCTGCAGTTCATCACGTGTAAGCGTAGTGGTTTGCGGACGCATTTCAAAAGTAAAGGTGCTTTCGATAATGGAGTCTTTCCGATATCCATCTTCCAGGAGCGCAAGTTTGTGTGCATCAGTGAGATAACGACTGGTAACAACATATTGATGCTCCTTCTTGGGAAGGGTAGAGAAGGTAAGCGGGATACAGATAGTTGGGATTACATGGGAACACAAATCTCCAATAATGGAATGATCGCCGATTACGATAATTTCATAAGGAGGTGCGGTGTGCAACTCATGGAGAAGCGTTCGAATAACTTCCTCATTAGGCATTTCCACATTTGGCTGAAAGAAGGGAAAGACAAAATCCTTGTATGGCATTTCATGGGAACCATCGTATTCCTTTATAATATGCCGTTTGAAGGCACCATAGAAGGGTAGAAATCCCCTCAAAGTATATTGTTCCTTGGTGTTATAACAGAGTACCTTTTTACCCATAGATTTACCAAGGGTATAGATACGTTCCAGAGCAGTCTTGGTAGGAGCATGAGTATCGCTCAGATATTGAATGGTAAGTACGAGAATATGATCCTTGTCCCGTTTGTCAGCAGGAATTGGAATCAATACATTAGCTAAATCAGCTTCCCATTCCCGGAGAATCTGCTGGTATAATAATTGTTCTTTATCTGTATATTGTAATTCGGGCGTAATTAAATGAAAACGCTTTACCTGATTATAGATAAAGAGGCGATTATCTTTATTGAAATTTGGCTGTACTATTTCATCAATGATGTATTCTATATAAGTAACATCATTTGAGTAATTTAATAGAAAAGAGTATCCCAAAATTCGAAAAGCTGCATTTTCAATAAGCCCATCATCGATGTATGATAAAAGCCATGAGGAGAAGCACTCGAATAAATCGGCTGGGAAACATGCGAGGATAGCATATATCTGGTCTGCGGCTGGATAAACATCATTCGCCATCTGCATATAATTAAGTCCGGAATGATACAGTTCTTTTAAGGAACGAAGGGAATTAACAAGAATCGAAAATGTTGACAATTGTGGAATGGATACAGAAGCCAGGACTTCATAGATGTCATAGGGCATATCCACTGTTTCTGGGCACAATAATACTTCACTGAACAGGGTGAGATACAGGCAGTCTACGACATCCTTTAAGGACGGAATATCCGTAACCAGCATTGGCAGGGCATCCTCTTTTCTAATAAGAGAGTCATAAATCTGCAGCAATTGCCCGATACTTTGGTAAAGTGGAGCAATATGGTCAAAGAGTTGTATGTTTGTATCTGGGGAATCATATTGCAACAGAAATGTTTCATTTGCAGGGGTTAGTTCATTGCCAATCAGACAGAAGATAGTATTCATATTTGGGCTGCCTTTCCAGAAGTATATAGGATTATTGTAAAAAGTATTGTTCTATTATGTATATACAATAGTTATCGGATGTATTAAATGAAATAGTTATAGAACATTGAAAAATGCAAGCTATAACGTATCTAATCTATATGGAAAATCTTCAATAGAGGCACATACAAGGCCGCTATAGCCTAGGAGCATTCGCTTATATTTCCTACAAAATTATAAATGAGAAGAAATAAAAGAGAAAATAGTTCTATTTTATCTTGACAGAGAAAACCAGACTTGTTAGGATATAGGTACATATCTAGGGCGTGTTCGCAACCATTTCGGTTATCAATCCCTATTATGAAAAATGAAGATAGGGTAAGAGATAAAACGCGCTGGATATAAGAAATGCTTTTCGCTGATGCAGATTCTTGTAATAAGAGAGGTTTATTTTTTATTCTCGAAAGGAGTACTGCATATGCAGAAAAGAAAGCTGGAGGAGTTAAATCTTCTCGATAATTTTATGTTTGGATCCATGATGACGTATCCGGAAATTGGTGAGGTATTTTGTAAAAAGCTGCTTAAAATAATATTTCAGAGAGATTTTACCAATTTGCGTATAACACCACAAAAAGTGTATTATGGAATGGACACAGAACTTCATGGAACCCGATTGGATGTGTTCATCGAGGAAGATGGGGAGAATCCGGAGGGTATAGCAACCGTTTATGATGTAGAACCTGATAAAAACAGTGATAAAAAATCCATTCAGGCACTGCCCAAAAGAATGAGGTTTTATCATTCCAAGATAGATGCAGGAAGTTTGCAGTCAGGGGAAGATTATAGTAATCTTAAAAATTTGGTCAGTATTATGATTACATCATACGATCCCTTTGGATTAGACAGAATCCTATATACCATTAAGAATACTTGCGTAGAAGAACCTGAAATGGATTATAGAGATGGTGTAATGACGCTATATTTGTATACAAAAGGAAGCGACGGGAACGTACCTGAAAGCCTGCGGGAATTTCTACGCTATATGGAAGATACCAGAGAAGAAAATGTGGTGAATGAGGAATTGAAAGAACTTCAGACGATGGTGCAAACCGTAAAACGTGATAAGGAGGTGTCGGTAGCTTATATGAGATTAATGGAAGATGAGAGAATCCTAATAAACCGTATCAGGGAAGAAGAACAAATTAACACTAAGCGTGAAAAAGAGCGGGCAGATAGAGAGGCAACCAGAGCTGAACAGCAGGCAACCAGAGCAGAGAAAGCAGAAGCAGAATTGAAAATATTAAGGGGATTGTTAGAGCAACAGTCACAATTATAAGAATATTGAGAACATTGAAATTAGAAGCAAGGGATATTAAAAAAAGATATCCCTTGCTTCTGCAGTTTCCAGAATCTGTTTCATAGAGGTCACCCCATCAAATAGCAATTTGCAACGTTTCAGACCTTTTTGTACCATTTCCTGATAATATTCTTTCTCATTCTTGAATCGTAAGATTCGTTCATTCATTTCCACCAATGTATTTACAATAAAATCTTTTCCAGCAGCTGCAGCGGCATCACCATAATTCAGAGTAACACCGGGAACTCCTTTTGAGAAAGCTTCTGCGATAGAGTAGCCACCACCGACACGAGGTGGATTAACGTACAAATCACAGATTTCCATGAGAGCCAGGACATCATTCTGGTAACCAATGAAACTGGTATATTCTTTCAATGCGGGATTCTTTTCACATAATTCTTCATATTTTTCATAATAACCGGCAAATACCAGATGGATATCATCTGCAAATATCAAAGGCGGTCACCAAAGAGGAGTGGAAAGGTGTCTACAAGGAAACGCTGTTTCTTTTGAATCATGCTACATTTGTTCATATTGCTGATTGTAACTCTATGTTGGAAAGCATATAATAAAGAAGCAAATATGAGTATTGGAGCAGGTCTGACATGAGTAATCATATTATAAAAAAAGATAATAGGGGGATTGGTAAGGGAAAAAAAGATTTTAGCACCATCTGTAAAGAACTTATCACCTTAGGTATCTTCGTATACGTGCAGCTGATGCTAATAGTCTTTCCCCTATATTATCAAGATAAGTACTACAATATGGGAGAGGCAAAGTATGCTTTTTTTAAAAGGGTATCATTAAGCTTTCTTTCCGTATTGATAATTCTGGTAATTTTGAATGCAATTATAAATATACGAAAATTTAATTGGAGCAATCTGTGGAAAGTACTTTCCGTTACGGATAAATTTGTGCTACTTTATGCGATAGCGGTATGGATTTCCTTTATTCTTACTCCATACAAAGCAGATGCTGTGTGGGGATACGAAGGCTGGTATATGGGTATTGTTTCCCAGATGCTATTTGTGATTATTTATTTTCTGGTATCCAGATTTCTGGATTGCAGCCGTAATATGCTTCATATGGTTTGTGCAGTTTCTGCAATTGTATTTTTGCTCGCGGTATTACATCGATTCCAGATCGACCCACTGCATATGTATGAAGGTCTTACGATGAACAATAAGATTCTATTTCTGAGTACAATGGGGCAGGCAACCTGGTATTCGAGTTATTTATGCATTGTTTTTCCGATAGGCTTATATCTGTATTGGAGCAGTACGAATAGAATAGAACGTATTCTGTATGGAATCTATGTAGCATTGGGATTTTCAACTATGGTAACGCAAAACAGTGACAGTGCATTTGTGGCCTTTGGACTTATTTTATTAGTGTTGTTCACGTTTTCTTATACGAGCAATGACAAGCTCAGCAGATTTCTGGAGATTGTGATAATCGGATTAGCAGCAATGAGAATAATAGGAATCTTACAAACTCATTTTCCAGATGCGGTAGTACCCCTGGAGGAATTATCCATTCGGGCTTCTCAAGGGAATGAAAGTAAGGTATTATTATTAGTGACATTGCTTCTATATGTGCTTTTGCGCTATTTCATGATAGCCATGCCATTAAAAATGGCAAAACACCGCAAATATTATATCATTATTCCAATTATAAGCCTTACGGTTATCGTATCTGTTCCATTTCTTGTTTATCTCAATACAAAGGATATGCTTCCGGCAGGAATGAGTTTTTTGAAAAAAGTAAATTATTTTATTTTCAATGATGATTGGGGAAATGGGCGTGGATTCACCTGGCGCTGCTCGGCAGAGATATTTAAGGAATATTCCTTGAAAAATAAGTTCTTTGGCTGCGGACCGGATTGCTTTGCTTCCTATGCCTATGACCGTTATGCAGATACATTAAGCTCCCGCTGGGGTAATGATATCTTAACGAATGCCCATAATGAGTGGTTTACCAGTTTACTCTATTTTGGATATCTTGGAGCGATTACCTATCTTAGTATTTTTGTGACAGAGGCAGTACGCTGTATGAAATTAATTAAAAAAGAACCATTTTTATTAGTTGGAGCAATGTGCATCGTCGCATATGTTGGACATAACTTTTTTTGTTACCAGCAGATTATATGTACACCGATTATCTTTATTTTTATGGGAATGATGGAATATAAATTACGTGGGAAAAGGGAGAACAGACATGCATTATGATTATTTGATAGTAGGTGCCGGACTTTTTGGAGCGACCTTCGCGCAGGAAATGAAGAAAAAGGGAAAAAAATGTCTTGTGATAGAGAAACGCAATCATATCGCAGGCAATATCTATACCAGAGAATTAGAAGGAATACAGGTACATGAATACGGAGCACATATTTTTCATACTTCCAGAAAGGAAATCTGGGAATATGTGAATCAGTTTGCAGAATTTAATAATTATATAAATGCACCGGTGGCAGTATACAAGAATGAATTATACAATATGCCATTTAATATGAATACCTTTAGTAAAATGTGGAATATTAAGACACCAAAAGAAGCAAAAGCAAAGATACAGGAGCAAATCGCTTCTTTACATATTACTGAGCCGCAGAATCTGGAAGAACAGGCTTTGTCTTTAGTCGGTTCAGATATTTATGAAAAGCTGGTAAAAGGCTACACGGAGAAGCAGTGGGGACGTGATTGTAAGGAACTTCCGGCATTTATCATCAAACGTCTTCCGGTAAGATTTACCTATAATAATAATTATTTTAATGACCGCTATCAGGGAATTCCAGTGGGTGGCTATACCGCAATGGTTGCAAAGATGCTGGAAGGAACGGAAGTACAACTGGAAACGGATTATTTTGAAAAAAGGAAACAATGGGAAAAAACCGGCGAAGTAACCTATGGAAAGGTTTTGTTTACAGGGATGCTGGATGAATTTTTCCAGTATCAGCTGGGAGAATTAGAGTATCGTTCCCTGCGTTTTGAACAGGAAATAATTTCTGACTGTGATAATTATCAGGGCAATGCAGTTGTAAATTATACGGAGCGAGAGGTGCCATATACACGGATTATCGAGCATAAACATTTTGAGTTTGGTACACAGCCAAAGACGGTTATTACAAAAGAATATCCGGCAGAGTGGCATAAGGGGAACGAACCGTATTATCCGATTAATGATGAAAAGAATAATACCCTCTTTGCACAATATCAGAAATTAGCAGAAAAAGAAGAAAAAGTTCTATTTGGCGGAAGACTGGGCCAATACAAATATTATGATATGGATAAGGTCATCGATGCAGCACTCACGATGGCGGCCTGTGCTTGCTAAAACAGGCTCAAGAGTGTGTCCTTGGAGAATGACATGGTCATTAATATGAAGAAACTAGAAAACAAACGGAACATAAGACGAAGAAGTGTGATATTTATAAAGTGGCTGCCCCTGATTGTAGTATTGGCTATGATATTTAGCTTTTCAGCTGCAACAGCAGATGAATCTTCAGAGGAAAGCAATGCACTTGTGACTGCTTTTGTTGAGATTACGGCATTAAAAGTGGATGAGAAAACCCTTTCTATAATGAATGATGTCACACGTGAAATTGCACATTTTACAGAATACCTGATATTGGGACTGACTTCTTGGCTTGCTTTTACGACACTTTCTATTAAAGTAAAGATAAAAGTAATATTTCTTTCTACCTTTTGTGTGCTGTATGCAATATCAGACGAAATTCACCAATATTTTGTTCCCGGAAGAAGCTGTCAGTTGCAGGATATAATCGTAGACAGTGCAGGTGCGATAACAGGAATTTTTCTTGTATTCTGGCTATCCAGGCGAAATTTAAGAACAAAAAAATAAAAATATATTGAATTTTTTTCAACCCATGTTATAATACTTAAAGATAGTTTGAATATCAAAGCATTTGAATTACAAACTAAATAAAGGAGTAAAGAATATGAGTTGGAATGAAGCAATCGCAAACTTAGAAGAAAAAAGAAGCACGGCACTCTTGGGTGGCGGTCAGACAAGAATTGATAAACAGCATAAAACAGGGAAGCTTACAGCAAGGGAACGTATTGAAATATTATTGGATAAAGATACTTTTGTAGAAGTAGATGGATTTATGGAATCCAGAATCGATGATTTTGATTTGGATAAGCGTAGATTCGCAGGCGATGGAGTCGTTACCGGATATGGTGAAATCGATGGCAGACTAGTTTTTGTAGCCAGTGAAGACTTTACGGTTATTGGTGGAACATTAGGAGAATATCATTCTTTCAAAATTTGTAGAATACAGGATATGGCAATGCAGATGAAAGCCCCACTTATCTGTGTAAACGATAGTGGCGGAGCGAGAATAGAAGAAGGGATTTCTTCCTTAAGTGGATATAGTGGAATGTTTTTACGTCATACACAGGCATCTGGTGTGATTCCTCAGATTGCAGTTATCCTGGGGCCATGTTCCGGTGGGGCATGTTATGCTCCGGCCATCTGTGATTTTATCTTCATGGTAAAAGACGTATCCAAGATGTTCATTACAGGACCCAATGTGGTAAAAACTGTTATTAATGAAGAAGTATCCGTAGAAGAGCTGGGTGGCGCAGAAGTGCATGCCAAGAAGAGCGGAGTGTCCCACTTTACGTACGATTCAGAGGGTGAATGCCTGATGGGAGTTCGTAAATTACTTACGTATCTTCCGAGCAATTATATGGAAAAAGCACCTTTCATACAACCTACGGATAAGCTGAAAGTGGCAGCAGGATTAAATAAAGTATTGAGCCGTGTTGGTGGATTGAGCAAAAAAATAAAATCTGATAACCGTTGTGAACAAATCGTCAATATTGTTCCGGACAATTCTCGTCAGCCATATGATGTAAAGGAAGTAATTGACTGCATCGTTGATGCAGGTACCTTTTTTGAAGTACAAAAAGAATTTGCACAAAATGCAGTGGTTGGCTGGGGCCGCATGGAGGGCGAAGTAGTTGGCTTCGTAGCAAATCAGCCTGCAGTAAAAGCCGGCTCTCTTGACTATCATGCATCTGACAAAATTGCAAGATTTATTCGCTTCTGTGATTGTTTCAATATCCCGTTGGTAACGCTTATTGATGTGCCGGCATTTTTACCAGGTACAGAACAGGAACACAACGGTATTATTCGCCATGGAGCGAAGATATTGTATGCGTATTCGGAAGCTACTGTGCCAAAGATTTCATTAATTATGCGTAAGGCGTATGGTGGCGCTTACATCGCAATGAACTCCAAAGAAATGGGAGCAGATATCGTATATGCCTGGCCAATTGCAGAGATAGCAGTTATGGGAGCAGACGGAGCGGTTAATATTGCATTTAAGAGAAAAATCAAAGCAGCCGAGAATCCGGAAGCTATGCGAGCACAGTGCAAGAAGGAATATGAGGATCGTTTCCTAAATCCTTATGTAGCCGCCGCCAGAGGTTATGTAAACGAAGTAATTAAACCGGAAGAAACCAGAGCCCGTTTATTAAAATCCTTAAAAGCATTAAAGAGTAAAAAGGTGGAGCCTATTCCAAAGAAACATGGAAATATTCCTTTATAAAGGAAAGACGCAGAAAAGAAATATTCTGCGTCTTTTCGGCATTTAAATAAATAAAACCAATCTGGATAACTGGACAAAGCAAGGAGAAGACTTTAGAATAGAAGAAGTAATATAAAAATAATGCAAGGCGGTTTACATAAATGGAATATAAGCAAATATTTGAAAATAATAAGGCTATCTTCAAAAACCTATATCTATGTGTGCATGCAATTCAAAAGCAAAATTTTGACAGGGGTATTCGTTTATTTCAGGAAATGCTTCCAATTATACAGTCTACCTTTGAACAGCTGCTAACACATCAGGCGGAAGCGCAGGAAGCTGGAATTTCTTTAGATACACAGGTGATGATGCAGATATTATCGGAACTGATGAAAGCACAGGAAGAAAAAGACTTCATTTTACTGGGGGACATGCTGGAGCTTATGCTGGAGCCATTCTGTACAGAACTACAGTTATCCATACAACAGATTGCCGGACGTGATACGACACAGAAGCTTACCAAAGAATTATATCCAAATTATTGGAATAAGAATATAGAAAAACTTAAGACCATAAATGTGGAACTTGCAGGACTCTTAGAAAATTCCCTCGGGAAATTAAAGAAAACAGAAGGGGCGGTTTATGCCTATACCACCAAAGAAAACGTCCAATATTATATAGAAGAAACACAGAAGGGATATTTGACCTTACGCATTTGTCGTAATGCCTGTAATTATTATATGCATAGCAATAAAGATGCAGCCACACAGGCAGAAATATTTGCAGAAGCTTATATGGATATCAACTGTGAGGAATACGATGTTCTGGGAATTGGATTGGGATATCATATTCAGGCAATTGCAGAACATAGTCTGGGTATCAAAAAGATTCATGCTTATGAACCGGATATCAATGTGCTGATAATGGCACTGATAGCATATGATTTTACAACGTTGCTGCAGGATACGGTTTGTATACACTATGACCCGAACCTGACCGCATTATCCAGAGAAATAGTGAGGAGACCACAGGGCTTTATCATACATTATCCGTCCATTGCCAATATTGGAAATGAAGCGATTCGCAGTAGCTTTAAAAAATATTTTGTAAAAGACAGTACCTTGCGTAATCATTTTGAGCGACTCTATATGAATTTTCAATATAATGTAAGAAAACTGGAGGAGGAAAAAGAAAGCTGCCAGCTGAGTGTTATTGATGAGGTATTAGAGGATATGCAGGGGAAGACCGTATGTATCATAGCGGCAGGCCCCTCATTGGATAAAAATGTCGCATTGCTGCAGGACAAGAAAGAGAAACTGTTTCTTTTAGCAACCGGCACTGTGTATTTTAAACTGATGAAAATGGGTATTCGTCCGGATGCTGTAATTATTACAGACAGCAATGACCGTGTTTTGGGACAGATTCGTGAAAATGAAAAAGAGGATATTCCGATATACCTGTTGTCTACAGCGAATTATCAATTTATAAACCGCTATAAGGGAAAGAAATATCTGATTTTCCAGCAGGATTTTGAACCGGCGGAAAGGAAAGCAAAGGAATATGGCTGCCACCTGTTTCGGACAGGAGGGTCGGTTAGCACTACGGCATTGGACATTGCCATTAGAGCACATGCTGAAAAAATTATTTTTATGGGATTGGACCTTGCATTTACAGATAATCTGGCACACGCATCAGGAACTTCCAGTCAAATTGCAACAAATACGGAAGAACTGATACCTGTAAAATCATTTTATGGGGGAAGTGTTTTAGCAGACCAGAAATTTATAATCTATCGGGAGTGGATAGAACAGAGAATAAAAGAAGCAGATGCACAGAAGATACAGATAATCAATGCAACCGAGGGTGGATGTCACGTGGAAGGCGCCCGTCATATGATATTTTTGGAGGCAATTGCAAAATAAAAGTGCTGCAGAAGCAGACAGCATAAGAGAAGGGCAGGGTTACTAAAATGAGCAATATACTGGCGATTATACCCGCGAGAAGTGGATCAAAAAGTGTGAAACATAAAAATATTAAATTAATAGATGGGAAGCCAATGATTGCATATTCCATCGAGCATGCACAAAAATCAAACTATATCAATCGAATCATAGTAAGTACAGACAGTGAAAAGTATGCGGAAATAGCGAGAGAATATGGCGCGGAAACACCTTTTATAAGACCAGCAAAATTGGCTACAGATACCGCACTCGATATAGACGTATTTGCCCATGCGCTTTCGTTTTTGAAGAAAGAAGAGGATTATGAACCGGATATTGTTGTACAGCTCCGCCCAACTTACCCGATACGAAAGGTGGATGACATCGATGCGATGATTAAAAGAATGTTACGGGATGACAGCATAGATAGTGTCAGAAGCGTTTCGGAGGCAAAGGAAGTTGCCTATAAAATGTGGTTCAAGTCAGAGGAAGATGTAATGACGCCGATTCTAACCGACATACCGGAGGCTTATAATATGCCACGGCAGAAGCTCCCGAAGATTCTGTACCAAAATGCCAGTATTGATGTGATACGCCCGAAAGTAATTACAGACATGCATTCCATGAGTGGCAGGAAAATCGTGGGTTATGAGATGAAGGACAATTTTGACATCGATACCGAGGAAGATTTTGAACGCGCAGCAGAATATCTGAAGATTCAAAGAGGAGGCAAAAGATTCGTCTTTGATATAGATGGAGTGATCGCCATGAAACGTGCCGACTTGGATTATGCTATGTCGGAGCCAAATGAAAAAATGATACGGATTATTAACCGGTTATATGAGTATGGAAACGAGATTATTCTATTTACCGCGCGGGGATATGTGACGGGAATAGACTGGCGTGAAATAACGGAGAATCAAATGAAAAAGTGGCATGTGAATTATCATGAGCTGCATATGGGCAAGCCGAATGCGGATTATTATGTGGACGATAAAATGCTGGATATAAAGTTCTTATATGAAGAATTTGGTAAGATATGATACCACAAAAAAAGCACATCCGGGCTGAAGCAAAAGGATGTGCTTTTTAACAATAACTATTAAACATCATACCGCTATAAGCACTTGCTACATAAGGACTGGAGTAAGTCTTGCCGGGATTTTTGTAAGCCACCACGGTCTTGCTTACATAATGCATAGGATTTAAGGCAACGCTGTTTGATTTCCGAATCAGAGAGTTTGCAAATCCTTTTACAGAGGCAAACATTTCTTTGGCATCTTCCGAGTTAGCCGCATGCTCTAATTGTGTGGAGTCAATCGTAATCTGTCCATCGTCATGAAACTGCAATCCTAAGGACTCAAAGTTTGATTTATAATAAGAAGAAATACTATTCATTTCGGATAACAAAGTACTGTTTTTGGACTGCGCTGTCAAATGCTCATTTGCAGCCCGAAGAAAATCATTGTAGCCGCCAACCAGATGACCAATATTTTCTTTTAGGGATTCCGTGTCAGGTTTGATGCCAATAGAAGTGGTTTCCCCTTCTGTAGAGCTGATTCCATTTAATTTTATCTCATAAGTTTTTTCAATCGTGAAATTATTAGAAGCAGTTTCCCCTTCCTGACCATTTAATACAAAACTAGAGTTTTGTGCAGTACGGGAAATATCTGCAATTCCAAGATAACGAACCGCTCCGGAGGCTTTACTTGTTTTGTCATCGGAAACAGAGAAGAGAATATTATTTCCGTTTTGCAATCCGGTAGCACTTGACTGCATTCGTAAAGCACTATGACCTTCGCCATCTTCAATGACAGCTGCCTCGATACCAATATTGGCGTTGGAAATCAGGCGGGATAAACGTTCCTGCAGGTCCTTATTGGTATCACCTGCATTCACATTAAACTGAAATTCGTAGTTTAAATCATTAATCCCGACATCAAAGGAATACGTGTCATTTTTCAATTGCATATCATTAGAATTCAGAAAATAACCAGTATTAACCTGTGGCTCTGCAAGGGATTTTACTTCCAGTTCCAGAGTAGGAACATCTTCTGCTTCAGTGGAGTCACCAATATAATTTGCTTCTGCAATATTTGGATTAGAGGAAAAAGCAACTTTCTTATTTAAAAGCTGTTCTTCATCAATGCCACCAAGAGAGGCGATGGTGTTACGCAATTCGCGGGCCCCTTCTTTAATGCCAACAGCAAACTCCTGTGTATCCTTTGTTGCATTCAACAGATAGAGAGGGGATTCCTTATTTAATTTTACAATGGAATTATAAATGCTTCGAAGTTCGCTTTTCCTATGGGTATCAAAAGGCGTAGTACCCTTTGGCGCATAAGAAGTAAGATAATGATTGTAGACATTATTTAATGCAGTTGTATTCATAAAGAGCCCCTCCTTTCATCCTTGAAATGTACATACAGCATAAAATGCAAAGAAACATCAATGTTTCTGGTATGCGGGCATAATAACCTATTTATCTACTTTTAGAATAGCACATAGTGGCATTACACGCAAATAAAATATGATAAA
>JAQUYA010000033.1 GCA_028692055.1 Lachnospiraceae bacterium
ATAGTCAATTCTCTTCTGTCCGTCAGTAAAAAAGGTTTGGTAATACGCTCCTGTATTGTATTATAGATATTTTCAATACTTCTTTGCCCGCACGGATCATTAATCGCAATGCAAAATATGTCACTTGTGAAATGCGATACGATTACACTTTCTGAACTTAATTCACCTAAAAATTGTCCAAATAACTGTATTAATTCATCGCCAACAATCATGCCCATGCCATCATTGATTTTCCGAAAATCATCAATATCGACAAACATAACACTAATCACTTCATTTTTATCTGCTTTTGCAAGCCATTCCGATAATATACGTACAAAATTGTTTCGATTATAAAGGCCTGTCAAAGTATCATAATATGCCATATATTCCAATTCATCTCTTCTGGCTCTATTATTCGTAATGTTTTTAATCCGAATGGTTTTGCTAACCGGAGTCTCTAAATCAGAATATTCAATATTTACATCAAATTCTAGCCAGGTTTTATTATCTGCCAGACAGCATTCCTGTACTTTCTGTGATTCGCCAGATTTTTCAAGATACAGTACTTCATTTACAGCAACCATATCTTCCTCGCGCACACAATCTACAATTACCAGAAAATCTTTACTGTCTTCCATTTTAAAATTAAAGAAGCTGTCCCAATTCCCCATTACTTCTATATGGTTTTCCAAAAAATCATAAAAAATAAACGCATTTTCGGATGAATCACATATCAATTGATACATTTTTTCGTTATCTTTTAATTTTTGATTTAATGCAGTTAATAAGTCAATTTGATAATGTAATTCATCCATTCCAATGCTTACCCCCAGTAATCTAATAATTTATGAATGATTATTTTTTGTTAATATAACCCTGTGCCTTTAATAATTCTGCGCAAAGAACTGCCCCACCAGCTGCTCCACGTACTGTATTGTGAGATAAACCTACGAACTTCCAATCGTAGACACTATCTTCCCTGATTCGTCCAACGGAAATACCCATTCCATTTTCATAATTTACATCCAATTGTACCTGTGGTCTGTTGTCTTCCTCCAAATATTGAATAAATTGTTTTGGTGCACTTGGAAGACTTAATTCCTGCGGTACTCCCGAAAAATCAACTAATTTTTGAATTAATTGTTCTTTGGTAGGTTTTTTTCTGAATTTAACAAAAACTGCCGCGGTATGTCCATTTAAAATCGGAACTCTGATACACTGACAGGTAATAGCAGGTGTAGTTGCCGGCACAATGACACCGTCCTCCACTTTCCCCCAGATTCTAAGAGGTTCCTTCTCTGATTTTTCTTCTTCTCCACCAATATAAGGAATGATATTTCCTTCCATTTCCGGCCATTCTTTAAATGTTTTTCCAGCTCCAGAGATTGCCTGATATGTAGTTGCAACAACTTCATATGGTTCAAATTCTTTCCACGCAGTCAATACCGGTGCATAGCTTTGAATGGAACAGTTTGGTTTAACTGCAATGAATCCTTTTGTAGTACCAAGACGTTTTTTCTGTGATTCAATTACCTTCATGTGTTCCGGATTGATTTCAGGTACTACCATTGGTACGTCCGGTGTCCATCGATGTGCACTGTTATTAGACACAACCGGTGTTTCAGTTTTAGCATAGTCCTCTTCAATTTTTTTGATTTCATCCTTTGTCATATCCACTGCACTAAATACAAAATCAACTTTGGAAGCAACTTTTTCTACTTCATTTACATTCATAACCGTAATTTTTTTAACCGCTTCCGGCATTGGTGTATCCATTTTCCATCTTCCACCAACCGCTTCTTCATATGACTTTCCTGCTGAACGAGGACTTGCTGCGATTGTGGTTACTTCAAACCACGGATGATTTTCCAGCAAAGATATAAATCTCTGTCCAACCATTCCTGTTCCACCTAAAATACCAACACTTAATTTTTCACTCATTTTTTCATTCTCCTCTTATTTAAAGGTATGTTTTATTTAAAGCAATCACTTTTTGCATTGCTTTTTCACTTGGTGCACCAATGGTTAATCGTTTTTGTACACAAGTCTCTAAGCTGATAGCATCATAAATATCGCTTTCAAACGTTGGCGAGATTTCTTTATATTCTTCTATGGTTAAATCACTAAGTGATTTATTCTTTTCTATACAATATAGAACCAGACGTCCAATAATACCATGTGCATCTCTAAAGGGAATTCCTTTATTTACCAGATAATCTGCTGCATCTGTCGCATTTGTAAAGCCATTCATGGCACTTTTCTCCATAACGGCTTTGTTGAACTTCATTGTTCCTATCATTCCATTAAACAAGGAAATACAACCCTTTACGGTATCAATTGCATCAAAGGTTAACTCTTTATCTTCCTGCATATCTTTATTATATGCGAGTGGAATTCCTTTCATTGTTGTAAGGATTGATAGTAACGCTCCATAAACACGTCCCGTTTTTCCCCTTACCAGTTCAGCAATGTCCGGATTTTTCTTCTGTGGCATGATGCTGCTTCCGGTAGAATAGGCATCATCTATTTCCACAAACCGATATTCATTGGAATTCCAAATAATGATTTCTTCCGAAAATCTGCTTAAATGCATCATAATGGTAGATAACGCAGATAAAAATTCGATGACATAATCCCTGTCAGCTACAGAGTCAATGCTATTTAAGGTAGGTCCTTCAAATCCTAATAAAGCAGCCGTATATTCCCTGTCTAAAGGATACGTCGTTCCCGCAAGTGCGCCTGCACCCAATGGGCAGTAATTCATGCGCTTATAAATATCTTTCATACGTAAACGATCACGTTTAAACATTTCAAAATAAGCACCGATATGATGTGCCAGTGTAATTGGCTGAGCCTTCTGTAAATGGGTAAATCCCGGCATATAAGTATCGATGTTTTCTTCCATAATAATGATCAGCGTTTCCAATAACTCTTTTAAGAGCTCGTCTACCTGTAATACTTCTAATCTGGTATATAATTTCATATCCAGCGCTACCTGGTCGTTACGACTTCTTCCCGTATGCAGCTTCTTACCAACATCACCGATTCGTTCAATCAGATTTGCTTCTACAAAGCTATGTATATCTTCATACTCATCGGTAATTTTAAGAATACCATTTTCTACATCATCACGGATTCCAGTCAGCCCCTTCACAATCTGGTCTTTCTCATCCTTCGTCAATATGCCCTGTTTTGCAAGCATTACCACATGTGCAACGCTGCCCTCTATATCTTGATTAAAGAACTTTTTATCAAAAGAAATAGACGCATTAAAATTATATACAAGCTTGTCCGTTTCTTTGGTAAATCGTCCGCCCCAAAGTTGTGCCATTGTATTCTTAACCCTACCTTTCCTTCTTTATTAAATCTTCATTTGATATTACCATAAATAAGACTTCATTTCAATAAAGTGTTTTTATATTTTGATGCATTTTTATTGCATTTAGAAATTCCTGCATTTTTAAATAAAAATTCTACACTTTTCACACGAAAAGTTTTCCTTTACATAGTATAAAATATATGCAAAAGGAGCATAAACTATGGAAATGCTGTTACGACTTAAAAATATTGGTTATTCCTATCATAGTCTTAAGGGAGAGATTCCAGCATTGAAGGATGTTTCTTTTGATGTTCATAATGGTGAATTTCTGGCTATTGTTGGTCCAAGTGGATGTGGTAAATCTACCCTGCTTTCTATCATTGCCCGTCTTATTAATCCAGAAAGTGGCACAATTTTTGTGGAGAATCCAGACGGTCTGATTCACTATCCTAAAATCGGATATATGCTACAACATGACCATTTATTTGAGTGGCGTAATATCTTCCAAAATGTATCTCTGGGTTTGGAATTAAAGCATCAATTAACGCCTACAAATATAGCCTATGTGAATCAATTGCTGGCATCCTACGGGTTGGATGAATTTAAAGAAAAGAAACCGAGCGAATTATCCGGCGGCATGCGGCAGCGTGCAGCACTTATTCGCACACTTGCCATAAAACCTGATATTTTATTACTGGATGAACCCTTTAGTGCATTGGATTATCAAACACGTCTTTCCGTTTCCAGTGATATCTGTAATATCATTCGAAAAACTGGAAAAACAGCCATTCTAATTACCCATGATTTATCAGAAGCAATCAGTATTGCCGATAGAATTGTTGTTTTAAGTAAACGCCCCGGAACAGTCAAATGCATTATTCCAATCCAATTAACCGTAACTGAAAAAACACCTATGGAATCCCGAAATGCAGTTGAATTTCGAGATTATTTTAATCTATTGTGGAAGGAGCTGGAATCGTGAACGAAATAGTAACGAATATTACCTTAAGAAAAGCTCAGGTATCTGCTGAGCAATTAAACTTCGTGAAATCACATAAAAAATATCATTTCACCATCACCCTGTCCCGTTGGATTATTCTGTTCCTTTTTCTCTTTCTATGGGAAATTAGTACTGATTTGAAATGGATTGATGGTTTCTTTTTCAGTAGTCCGAAAAGGGTTTTCCTGTGTCTGTATAAGTTGTTTGTGGAACAGGAATTATTTTTACATTGTGGTATTACACTTTTTGAAACCTTAATCAGCTTCTTTTTGGTTACCTTTATGAGCATTTTCATCGCAACAATGCTTTGGTATTCGCAAAAAATGGCTGATATTTTAGAACCTTTTTTAGTTATTTTAAATTCTCTCCCAAAATCAGCACTTGCACCTCTATTTATCGTATGGCTCGGTACCGGAATGAAAACCATAATTGTAGCTGGTATTTCCGTTGCCCTGTTTGGCTCCATCATTAGTCTTTATACCGGCTTTAAGCAAATTGATAAAGAAGAAATGAAACTCATCTATACCTTGCAGGGAACAAAGAAGGACGTATTGACTAAAGTAGTCATTCCGGGTTCAGTTCCATTATTACTGAGCTCCATGAAAGTAAATATTGGTTTAGCACTCGTTGGAGTTGTAATTGGTGAATTTCTTTCTGCCAGAAGAGGACTTGGCTACCTCATCATCTACGGCAGTCAGGTATTTCAATTGGATCTGGTTATCACCAGTATCATCATACTCTGTGTAATCGCTATGGGTTTGTATTTATGTATTCAATATCTGGAACATTATTATAAAAAGCTTTAAATATCACCGTTCCCTTTCCTCAAACGCCTGTATCACACTAATTACACTCGTACTACTCAGCTTCTCATACAGGAAAAGCTTTCCGTTTGTAAAAAATGATAGAAAGGCAAATAATCCAAAGAAAATACTCCCAATTAAGAGGACTGCTATCAGTCCAAAGCCAATGTATGTATTTATCGTATTCCGATTATTTTCTAATAAAATTAATATTTGATAAATATAGGGAATCACAGGTATAAATATCCCATATAAAATGCCGTACCGCACAAAATATTGGATAAAGACTGGTTTTTTCATTTTCTTATTTACGACCTTAATATTAACAATCCTTTTTCCAAGGGTATATCCTCCCAGCAGGTATGGCAGAACCATAAAGTAAAGCATTATAATAGCAAAGTAAATAACTGCATCTTTCCACGATGCCAAAAGCATTATGTTTATAATTTTAATTTGCTTTGTAAAATATTCTATTAGAAAAAGTACTGTGAATATAAAAAACCAATCTATGCCCGTTCCCATCATTCTCCGAAACGTGGTTACTTTCATTCCTTTTTCATAAGATAACTCGTTCAATTTGTCTTTCGTGGGTAGCAAAAACACTAACACGGGTTCTATTATAAAGCCCAGCAGTCCGCCTACTGTATTAAGCATTAAATCATCCACATCAAACAAACGATATGCCCTGGGATAGATGCCATATAGTCCTGTCAGCTGTGTGATTTCAAAAAAAAGTGATAAAGATAGCGATAATAAAAAACACTCCAGAAAATTTTTCTGGTAATAATATCTTAAATAAATGCCAAAAGGAATAAACATCAGAATATTAAAAACCACCTGCAAAAAGGCACCATTAAAAAAAGAATCCCAGTATGTTGAAGGTGTCCATACTGAAAACTCCGTATACATTTCAATATCACTTACGAACTGAAAAGGTATGAGCTGCATACTTGGTTTATGTAATCTGGCAACTTCTGCTATCGAAGGCAGTGGCAATATGACCAAAAAAAAAGCACATAACAGATATAAGATAAAGGAATATAAAATAACTGCCCTGAATAGCAATACGGAGCCATATTTATGGTAATGCCATATCAAATATGGAATCGTAATGATAAATGCAATCATTGGAAAAATAATAATCGCCGCGCTAATACTTGCATTTAATGAATACATGAATTTTCTCCTTTGTATAAAACAAGCACTTACAAAACAAGACAACTTTTTCATAAGCTGTCTTGTTTTTTGTAAATTTTTTATATTTATTGACCACCTGCAAATCCTGCCGGTGGATTTAAAAAGATACCATTCTCATCAAATTGACAAGGGTAGCCACCCATATCCACAATAGTATTTGTAATCATTGCTCCGTCCGGCGCAAAATAGAACCAACGGTCATTAATCAGCTTCCAACCCATTACCAGCTTTCCATCAACATCATTAAAGTATTTTTGTGTTCCTAATATCAATAATCCAATATTCATGGTTCCATCCGGCTTAAAGTAATAGAGCGCACCATCAATGTTCTGCCAGCCAGTAGCCATTTTACCATCCGATAAGAAGTAATATTCGATTTGTCCATTACCAACCCAACCAGTCTGTAAGGTTGCATCTGCGGAAAACATATAGGTTGCATCACCAATCGTCGTTAATCCAACCGCCGCCTGTCCGGTTTCTGTAAAGTAATATCTTTTTCCATTTATGTCAGACCAGCCTGTTACCATAGTTCCGTCCGGATTGAAGTAGAATTTGGCAACACCTGTATCTAACCATCCGGTCTGCATTACACCTGTATTATCAAAATAATATTTCTTCTCACCGATTGTAACCAAGCCTACCTGCATCAAGCCGGCATCATTAAAGTAATATTTCTTTCCCCCAATGTCGGTAAAGCCCACTGACATTTTACCATCTGGCTGGAAGTAAAAGGCAATCGTACCATTATTAATCCATCCCGTCTGCATCTCACCGGCTGTATTAAAGAAATATTTAGCACCCTCTATGGTTGCCCAGCCCATTTGCATACGATAGTTGCTGTAATAATATTTTTTATCATTACGCGTGGTAAATCCATTTGCAATAATATAGGAATTGTAATCCTTATATAAAATATTCATGTCAACACGTCCATTGATACCTGCTACGGATCCACTGCTGGTATACTGCCAGACTGCCGGATTTGGGTATTCACAGGCAGTGTTATATTGTGCGACCCATTTGTCAAATCCTGTGGCACCAATTCTGGTTGTCAGCCAGTTCTTACTGCCATATACGATTGGGTAATAGCCTGCACTGTAAATAATACTGCAGAATGTATTCGCAATCGCTGCCAGCTGGTCTGGAGTACAGGCCTTTTGTACCGAGTCTTCAATATCAATTGCAATTGGGAAAGATACCGTATATGGCTGTACACTTTGTAAGACTAAATTTGCTTCATAAGCGGCTGCCTCTACTGTGGTCGCATAGGAATAAATATAAACCCCTGTACGAATACCTGCTGCATTGGCACCTGCCATATTTTGTGCAAATTTCGCATCAATTCCCTTTTTCGTTGTGCCAACACGAACAAATGCAAACTGTACGCCACTTGCCTTAACGGCACTCCAATTGATATCACCCTGATATACCGAAACATCAATTCCTGTTACCGGTGCTGCTTCCACCTTCATCTGTGTCAAAGGACTGATTGCCATAGACACAATTAGTGCAAGGCAAAGGAAAGACTTCGATAATTTTTTACACATTTTCATAAATACTTTTCTCCTCTTATTGTAATTCTGTGATTCCGCAATTTAGTATCTTTGTATTTTCGTTTTCATCTTTTAATAGGCAACAGCATTACTTAATGTCATGCCATCATAACTGTTAAATACTGCAACAACTGCCGAACGTGTAGGACCATAGCTTGCCGGTATCTCTATTGTTAAATTATCCGTTGCACTTGGCCATGGCTGTAATGCAGACCAACTGCCTCCACCATCCTTGCTATATGCATAGTACATGATTCCTGTATTACTATCGGCAGCCGTAACATGAATGTTTAATTTCTTATTCGTCACATTTCTGGAAGAAACCGATAATGTTGCTATCTCCGGCGGTGTCAAATCCTGCACCTTCGGAGTTGCTGATGCTGTGACTAATGTTTTAGGATAGTTGCTGTAATCTACTGCCAATACCTGCGAAGACAAGCCAAAATATTTTGCCACTGCCGTTGCATCTGATTTACCAAATGCCTGCAGCTTCTCTGTAGAGTTATAATAATTCGCATCATTCATATGATCCAAATGGCAATGCTCTACAATCACTGCCGGTACTCCTAACTTTTCCGACTGACGCAGAATACCATAATATTCATTGCCTGATTTTCCTAATTTCACCTTTACCCCACGGCTGAACAATCCATAGTTTGATACAAATTCATTTAAAAATAACTGTCCCTGCGCATATCCTTTTACATAATTAGTTCCTGTGGACTGTGCCCATACTTCTGAACCATAGAAAAAATGATTGGCAGACATATTGTAATGTAAGCTGTAAAGAAAATCTGCATTTACACTTTTTGCCATAACTGCTCTTTGTTCCAGGGATAATTCAGCATCCGTATTTCTTGTCAAATAAACGGTAACACCCTGATATTTTTCCAATTCTTCCTTCATAGCCAATGCGGTAATTAAAGTCATCTCTTTTTCTACATAGCCCGGAGGATTAGCTCCCAGATTGGTTCCCCCATGTCCCGGGTCTATTACAACAACGATATTTTCCTTTGCTTCTGCCCTCATTGGCATGCTGATACTGCTAATTGCTAAAACTATCGTAAGTATTAGCTGAATTATCTTACTCATTTGCCTCTTTACTGGATTCACTGTTTTACATACTCCTTCTCATTCCACATTTTCTGTTCCCTGATTCCCATGAGCAAAAGTTCCGTCATCTGCTCGTCCATGTTTTCTGTCGGCAAATAAATAGTAGTCATATGTATTAAATTTTTTTCATATTCTTCTTCCGTATGATAGGATTCTATCTGTGGCATTAATTTTTCTTTTAAATCTCCTATAGAATCATATTCTGGAATTTGAAAACCTCCAACTTTGCATAACACACCTAATGCATATGCAAGTTCATAATTGGATAATAAAATAGAAGTGTCATTTTTGCTCTTAATAATTACTGCGCTTCTTGCCAGACAAGGCACCATATTCTATCCCTCATTTCTTTTCACGACTCCTATTATTGTAGTCGATATTCCCATTTGTTGTCAACCGCCAATCCGTATTTCCAGTTTACATAATTTCATAAAGCTCCATCCAATTTTATCCATATTTATAGAATTTTTATATTTAAATTTATTATTTTTTCTAAAATAAATAAAAAGCACTTGAAATCTGATACCATTATAGATATAATAACATTTGTCGTTATATTGCTGAAATAGCTCAGTTGGTAGAGCACTTCACTCGTAATGAAGGGGTCGTCGGTTCAAATCCGATTTTCAGCTTTCATAAAAACAGGAAGCAAAACAGCCACAAACCTTTTGATTTACAGGGTTTGTGGCTATTTCTATTCTATTGAATATTTGGTAAAGTTTTTAAATATTTACTTATTATTATCGTCAAATTTATCGTCAGACAATTTTTCTTATTAAGTTCTTACATGTACATCCATCTGTGGATACGGTATCTCTATACCTGCCTCATCAAATCTTAATTTTACAAATTCATTCAAGCGCCCTTTTGCAGCAAGAAATTCCTCATTTTTCACCCATATTCTGGCGACTAAAATGACTGCACTCTCACCTAATTCTTCCACTACAACTGTTATTTCCTGATCTTGCAAAGTCGACGCATCATTCTTAACTATTTTATATAAAACTTCTTTTGCCTTTAACAAATCTGCCGTATAGGATATTCCCACCTTTACATCCAGCCTGCGTTTATAGGTAGCCGTAACATTCGTAATACTTGTATTCGCAAGTGTTCCATTTGGCAGAACGATGACTTTTTCGTCCGGTGTCGTTAACTTTGTATAGAAAATCTGAATTTCCGTAACAGTTCCTTCATTTTTCTTGTTATCCTCAATAATATAATCACCTACACGAAATGGCTTTACCAGAAGAATAATAACCCCACCAGCCAAATTGGATAAACTGCCTTGAATTGCAAGACCTATTGCAACACCTGCCGAACCAAGTACTGCAACCACACTTGTGGCATCCAGTCCAAAACTGTTTGCAATCATAAATATCAAAACCACATAGAGTGAGTCTTTCACAAAAGAATCAAGAAATTGTACAACACCCTTGTCTGCATTGGCATGAAATAATGATTTTTTTAATATTTTACGAATAATCCTTATTACCTGTATTCCAATGGTCAAGAAAAGAATTGCAAATAATACGCGAATTCCTAACTGTAGTGCTTTTTCTGGTAATTCCTGCAGAAACCTCTGTATCACACCTACATCAATATTTCTGGACACTTCTTCCGAAATGCCATTGGTAATATCTTCTGCAATTGTCTCTGTAATTAAAGTTTTAAACATATCCATCCTCGTCTAACCTAGATTTTACGCTGTGTTCTCTGTGCCATTACTTTTTTATTTTTCGGCTTATTCTTTACAACTGCTTTTGGTTTTTCCTCTGTGTCTGTAGGAAAGCAGGTAAATATACTTACGGATAAAGGTGCAACGGTAATACGAATGGAATCTTCCCTTGCATCGCATTCCTCTTTAACCGATTTTTTAACTCTTGCATTACGTTTTCCACTACCACCATATTCCTCTAAATCACTGTTTAGAACTTCTTTGTATTTGCCTTCAAAAGGTACTCCAATCTTATAATCATTATAACAGACATTGGCAAAATTACAGACAACTAATAAAGTTTCTTCCTCTTTTCTGGATTTTCTCAAAAAGACAAGTACACATTCATTGGTCGAGATACTGTTTATCCATTCAAATCCTTCACTATCGTTATCCAGTTCATATAAAGCCGGCTGTACTTTATAAAATTTATTTAAATCCTTTAAAAAATGATTTAATGCTTTATGAGAATCATATTTTAATAAATCCCACTCGACGCTGCGTTCCTCGCTCCATTCATCAAATTCTCCAATATCCTGTCCCATAAAAAGAAGTTTTTTACCCGGATGCATCATCATGTATGCATACGTCAGTCGCAGATTATTAAATTTTTCATTCACTTCGCCTGGCATTTTAGAGATTAACGAAGCTTTTCCATGTACCACTTCGTCATGTGATAAAACAAGCATAAAGTGTTCACTATACGCATAGATAAGGCTGAAGGTCAGTTCTCCATGATGATAGCTTCTAAAATAAGGGTCAAATTTAATGTAATCCAGATAATCATTCATCCAGCCCATATTCCATTTATAATCAAAGCCAAGACCATCTTCATATAGTTCACCCGTAATACTAGGCCATGCCGTAGATTCCTCTGCAATGGATAATGCACCTTTTCCTCTTTTTTTAATCATGGAATTCAGATGTTTAATAAATTCCAAGGCTTCCAGATTTTCATTTCCACCATAGATATTAGCAACCCATTCTCCATCCTGCTTGCCATAATCCAGATATAACATGGAAGCAACCGCATCCATACGAATTCCATCTGCATGATACCGTTCAATCCAGAACAATGCATTGGCAATCAGATAATTGCTGACCTCCGGTCTTGCATAATTATAGATTAGGGTACCCCAATGTGGGTGTGAACCCTTTCTTGGATCCTGATGCTCATAAAGACAGGTTCCATCAAAAGAAGACAGTCCATGAACATCACGTGGAAAATGTGCAGGAACCCAGTCTAAAATAACGCCAATACCTGCCTGATGCATCTCGTCCATAAAATACATAAAATCTTCCGGAGTGCCATAACGTGCTGTTGGTGCATAATAGCCAATGACCTGATATCCCCAGGAAGCGTCCAGCGGATGTTCCATAATTGGCATAAGCTCTATATGGGTATATCCCATTTGGTTAACATATTGGATAATTTTAGGTGCAAGCTCTCTATAATTATAAAATTCCCGTCCATCGGTTGGTTTTGCAAAAGAACCCAGATGCAATTCATATACGTTGATTGGTTTTTCCTGCATATGTGCATTGGCTCTTTTCTGTATCCATTCATTGTCATTCCATTTGAACCGGTCAATGTTGCGTACCACCGAAGCAGTTTCCGGTCGTAATTGCGCTCCAAATGCATATGGGTCAGACTTTAAATACGTTAGTCCACCTTTCACCTTTAATTCAAACTTATAATTATCGCCAACCTGTGCCTCCGGTATAAACAATTCAAATATACCAGAATCCCACAGTCGCTGCATCTGATGTATACGTCCATCCCATGCATTAAAATCACCTACTACACTTACCCGAACCGCATTTGGTGCCCATAATGCAAAGCTCACTCCTGCTACACCTTCTATTGTTCTCGGATGTGCTCCCAGGCAATCATAAATGGAATAATGAATCCCCATATTAAATTTTTCAGTGTCCTTTTTCGTGATTTGTGGTTTGAAGTTGTAAGCATCTATCACTTGTCTTGTGGAATCATCTTCATAGGTGATTTCATATTTATATGGATACATGGCTTTCACTGGTAGCAACACCGCGAAATATCCAGCCTCATCTATACATTCCATTTTTACATTTTTACGTTCATCCAGTGATAGTATTTCTACAGATTTCGCTCCTGGCTGAAAGGTTTGCACACATATTCCATTTCCTGCAGGATGTGCCCCTAATAATTCCTGTGGATGGTCTTCTTCCGAATAAATAATTCCCTCTACTTTTGGCCAATTCATTAATTTGTATAATTTTTTATCCATACTGCATCCCCCATTTCTGACTCGTCCAGTCATTTTTTTGCCTGTATCTTTAAATGCTATGTATAAATAATCCACTTCTTAATTTTGGCTCAAACCAGGTTGATTTTGGCGGCATGAGTCTGTTTGCATCGGCAACAGCAAATAATTCTCCTATGGATGTCGGATATAGAGCGAATGCTATTTCACAGTCTTCCCGAACTCTTCTTTCTAATTCCGAAAGTCCTCTGATTCCACCAATAAAATCAATGTTTTTATCTGTTTTTGGATCTTTTATTCCAAAAACAGGTTCTAAAACCAGATTCTGTAAAACGGATACATCCAGTCCCTCCACCGGATCTTCTTTTTCAAATTCTTTTTTAAGAGTCAGTGAATACCAGTTCTCCGCTATATACATACCAAAGTTTCCTTTAGCTAAAGGTTTATATGCGGTATATCCTTTATCTTCTATTACAAAATATTTCTTTAATTCCAACAAAAGGTCTTCCTTTGAAATTCCATGCATATCCTTTATCACACGATTGTAATCCATAATCATTAGTTGGTCATGTGGGAATAACACCGATAAAAAGTAATTAAACTCCTCTGTTCCGGTATAATCAGGATTTTCTTTCCTCCTTTTTAACGCTACTTTTGCTGCCGAAGCACATCGATGATGCCCATCTGCAATATAAATATGATTCATCTGTTGAAATTGTCTTTGTATCTTTTTTATATCATCTGGATTATCCAGTTTCCATGCTCTATGCATAATATTGTCTTCGGAAACAAAATCATAGATTGGTTCCATTTCTTTCGTTTCTTCTACAATATGATTAATCGCATCATTGGACTGATAAGCTAAAAATATAGGACCGGTCTGTGCATTGCAAATATCAACATGTTTGATACGGTCTAATTCCTTATCCTCTCTTGTATTCTCATGTTTTCTAATCGTTCCATTCAGATAATCATCCACGCTTGCACAGGCAGTAATTCCTGTTTGTGACCTTCCATTCATTGTTAATTCATACAAATAATAGCATTCTTTATCCTCTTGTACAAACTGCCCCTTTTTCACCATATCCCATAACGTATCATGCGCTTTTTGATACACCTGCGCCGAATACATATCTACATCGTCTGAAAAAAGAGTTTCTGCTCTGTCTATTTGCAAAAAGGAAAATGGCTCCTTTTCAACTATCCTTTTCGCTTCTTCTCTATTATAAACATCATATGGTAATGCCGCTATTTTACCTGCCAGTTCTTCTTTGGCTCTCACTGCTCTAAATGGTTTTACATCTGCCATATTAATAACCATACCTTTCAAGTATATTTAATATTTTAATTTTACCAAATTAACGCTTTAGATACAAGTTTTTGACACTATCTTTTGATAGTGGTATGATATTTTAAGAAATTTAATTTTGCAACACTTATAATTCACAAAAATACAGTAAGGAGTTCAATCATTATGACACAAGAAGATCAAGTAATGTTAGATAAAATCAATGACTATGCCAATGAAGTATTGGCTGATATCGACCCACAGAAAACAAGAATATCCATTCAATTAGAAAAATTAAAACCGGTGATGGAAGAAATTGCAAAAGAAAAAAATATGTCTGTTGAAGATATTTTTATAAAGTATATGGATTTAGCAAGCGAAGTTTCCCTCAAAAAAGATGCTGATTTCAAAGAAGAGTTTCGAGATATCGCAAACAATTTACAGTAAAAATCAATCTGCGTATTAAACTTTAAGTTAGCACATTGATAATAAGTGGCTGCACGGGAGGCTGTGTGTGCATTTTCACGGTGCAGACGTAAGTATGCCGACTTTGTGTGGGACGCCTCATAATGCTGAAAATCTAAGAGTTCAAAAAGAAAATGTGTGACGTTTTTTAAGACGCACGAAACCGATGTCTGATGCGACATCGTGTCGCCAGACATCTCGCTCACACTTCGTGTGTTCGCGTTTCTGACAATGACATTTTCTTTTTGAACTCTAATATTTTCTACGCATTATTCGGAAGTCCACACAAAGTTCGGCATATTTACGTCTGTACCGTGAAAATGTATTCTACTGTATTGATGCAGCCATGAAAGTTTTCAGACATAGCTGGAATATCCGTTTTTTATTAGACAGTTCCTTAAAATTTATCCTCTATCTTCAGATAATATTGGAAAGATCATCAATGGAGTTATACTTCATCATAATATAAATCGGTAAAACAATTCTCTTCTTTTTGATATCAGAAATTCTTATTAATTCATTTTAAAAGCTAGTACATGAGAATATTTGTGGCTGCTTCAAGAATGTAGAACTTGTTTCAGATAACGTGGAGCGTCCCTTCTGTTTGCATCCTGTAACATTTGGAATTATGCTTAGAAAATATTAGAGCGGTAAAAGAAAATGTCAAAGACAAAAACGCGAGCACACGAAGTGTGAGCGAGAGGGATTGCGACACGATGTCGCATAATCCCTCGGTTTTGTACGTCTTAGATAAAGGTATAACACATTTTCTTTTACCACTCTTAAATTTTCTTGCATAATGGAAAGTTACAGGAAGCAAACAGACGGGACTCCCCACGCTATCTGAAACGCTCCACAACCTCCCGTGCAGCCACTCATTGTCAATGCACAAATTTAAAGTTTTACGCTGGCATTTTATTTTACTACTCTTACGCGGAACACACCGTCTATGGAAGCTAATTTGTCTATGATATTCTTATCCAATGGAGCTTCGACATCCATCATAGTATAAGCAACCTCACCACGTGATTTATTCATCATATCAGTTATGTTTATTCCGGTATCTCCGATTAACGCTGTAAATTTCGTAATCATATTTGCTATGTTCTTGTGAAAAATTGCAATACGACCTACTTGTGTACAAACACCCATATCACATTTCGGATAATTGACACTATTAATGATGTTTCCGTTTTCCAGATATTCCATCATCTCTTTTACAGCCATTTTTGCACAATTATCTTCCGATTCTTCCGTTGAAGCACCAAGATGCGGAATAACTACACAGCCTTCCTGCCCTGCCGTTGTTGGGTTCGGAAAATCCGTCATATACTTACGTACTTTGCCCGCTTTGATTCCTGCTAAAACAGCTTTTTCATCTGCAAGTAAATCTCTCGCAAAGTTCATAATAATAACGCCGTCTTTCATTTTACCGATTGCTTCTTCATTAATCATGCCTCTGGTTGCATCCATGAGAGGAACATGAACGGTAATGATATCACAGTTTGCATAGATTTCGTCTACATCAAGCACATGTTTTACATCACGGCTTAAGTTCCATGCTGCATCTACAGATACATATGGGTCATAGCCATATACTTCCATACCTAAATGTTTTGCGACATTTGCCACTTTTACACCAATTGCACCTAATCCAATAATTCCTAATTTTTTATCCTGAATTTCTGTTCCGGCAAAATTTTTCTTTACTTTCTCCGCCGTCTTTGCAATATTTTCATCAGCTTTATTTTCTAATACCCAGTTAATACCACCTACAATATCTCTGGATGCCAATAGCATGCCTGCGATAACCAATTCCTTAACACCATTTGCATTTGCACCTGGTGTATTAAATACAACAATACCTTTTTCTGCACATTTCTCAAGTGGAATGTTATTTACTCCGGCGCCCGCTCTGGCAATTGCCAAAAGCTGTTCTGGAAGTTCCATATCATGCATTGCTGCACTTCTTACCAGAATTCCGTCTGCTTCATTTATATCCTCTGTTTTTATGTAATTATCACTAAATTTTTCCAAGCCAATCTGCGCAATTGGATTTAAGCAATTATATTTAAACATGTAATTTTAAACCTCATCCCTTTATAATTTTATAAATTTTCAGCTTCAAACTGTTTCATAAATGCAGCTAATTTTTCAACGCCTTCTTTTGGCATGGCATTGTAAATGCTTGCTCTCATGCCGCCCACGCTTCTATGTCCTTTTAAGCTTTCCAGTCCAGCAGCTTTTGATTCTTTTACAAATTTTGCATCTAATTCGTCGTTTCCTGTTATAAAAGGAACATTCATAAGTGAACGGTCTTCTTTCCGAACCGTACCCTTGAATAACTTGCTTTCATCCAGAAAATCATATAAAATCTTAGCTTTTTCTTCGTTACGTGTCTTCATTACTTCAAGACCACCCATTTTTTTCAGCCATTTGAATACTTTACCACAAATATAAATACCATATGCAGGAGGTGTATTATATAAAGAATCCGCATCTGCATGTGTTTTGTATTTCAACATCGTTGGTGTTCCTGGAAGAACATCATCGGTAATCAAGTCTTCACGTATGATTACAATTACTACACCTGCAGGCCCAATATTTTTCTGTACCCCACCATAAATCACACCATATTTGGTTACATCTACAGGTTCTGATAAGAAGCAGGAAGAAACATCTGCTACTAAGGTCTTTCCTTTTGTATTTGGTAATGTTTTGTATTTTGTACCATAAATGGTATTGTTTTCACAAATATATACATAATCAGCATCTTCTGATATTGGCAAATCAGAGCAATCAGGTATGTAAGAAAATGTCTTATCTTCAGAAGTGGCAATCTTATTTGCCTTTCCATACATGCAGGCTTCCTGATATGCCTTTTTAGCCCATTGTCCAGTTACAATATAGTCTGCGACTCCATTTTTCATTAAGTTCATTGGAATTGCAGCAAATTGCTGGCTGGCACCGCCCTGTAAGAATAAAACTTTATAATTATCCGGAATATTCATAAGCTCTCTCAAGTCGGCTTCTGCTTCTTTGATAATGTTATCATAAGTTTTAGATCGATGACTCATTTCCATAACGGACATCCCACATCCCTTATAATCTAACATTTCATCTGCAGCTTCTTTTAATACTTCTTCAGGCAAAACTGCTGGTCCTGCTGAAAAGTTGTACACTCTACTCACGCCTTTTTCCTCCTAAATTTCATTCATACATTTTTCAAATTCTTTTACACTATTCTGCACGATTTGTACCATACTTTTTCGTACATTAAAGTATATTCTACATTTTAAGCTTTTATTAGTCAACTAAAAATTGACACTTTTCCAAATTAACGTATTATTTTAATAAAACGTCAGAACAGGTGTACCTATTTCCACCATATCATATAGTTCTGCCATGGCATCATAGGGGGTATTAATACAGCCATGAGAACCACCCTTAATGTAAATATCTCCTCCAAATTCACTTCTCCATTTTGCATCATGAATACCAATTCCACCATTTACAGGCATCCAGAAATTAACGTGTGAAGCATAGTTTGGACCACGCAGAATGCGGTTTTTCTGTTTGGCATATACATAGCACACTCTTTCGGGAGTTCCTCTCCCAAGAGAAGTATTACCAGTTACTACTGGTGTTTCTAATTTTTTATCGCCCTCCAGATAATAATACATCATTTGATTTGTCATATCGATTTCAATATAGGTATCTCCTATATCATCTGTTCCCTGCTTCCATGCGGTTTCTTTATATTCCGGAATCCGGTCTGCCTCATTATGCTGTAGGAAAGCCTCTTGCAAATATTGCACTTCCGCTTTCTGGTCCAATTGGTTGCCATAGGTACCACCCTCTATCGTAACCACATCGCCACGCGTAGTTTGAAACCTTCTTGTTCCACCGATGGTGTCATAGGCAGAGGCAAGAGAAGCAATATATTCGTCAATCATTGACTCGTTCAGTACCAGTTCCCCATGCTCATCTAAAACAAAATCACCATTTTCATCTACGGTTATCCAGTCTGCAACAATTGTAGAATCCAATGTTTCTATTGTATCTCCAAATACATAGTGTATTTGAAAATTCTGAAATTGATTTACCTTATCCCACAATGCATAGGTCGCTTTCATCTCCGGTGTAATTATATTCTCCGGATAACAGTTTTCTTTCTCCAAATCCACATACTGCTCATAATCTTCTATTGCCATTGCAATCTTTCCAATTGCCTTTTGAACATCTATAAGGGAACGTGTATTGTCAAAGAGCTGATATCCCTCCGATGATTCTATGATTGTAACCTCTGGTGCTGCCAGCATGGTATTGGTCTGCATAAAATCATATGCCTGAATTTCTTTTTCCAGAAGATTGCTATCATAAGAAATCACAGGTATCAACACCTGTGATTTACTTTTAAATAGATTTTTCCCCCATAAACATGGATTCTGATTCTTTTTCATCATTTCCAATGGCGTAATAAAATCCTCTGTATAGTTGATTTTATTCAAATCCAATGTTTCTTCTCCATCTCTTGTCAGAATCTTCAATTGCCTTACCTTCGCATCCGCACAAAGTTCCTGATTAATATCTGCTACTGATTTCCCAGTACAGTAAATTCCATTTACCCATGTGCCAAAGCTAAAACTATTCTGATAATAAAATGCCAGTGAAACATATATGACTGCACACATAATCATTGGTGTCACAAAGACAGTCAACAAAAAATATTTCTTTTTTTTCATATAAAACCTATTTTAAATTTCTTTTGTATTTGTGTATACTATGCTTACATCTAATTTTGTTTCTGCAGGTCTTCCTCATCGAACGCCTCGCTAATTGGTGCTCCTGGTGATACCATCGGAAATACCTTGTCATCTTCTTCAATAATGCAATCCAATAAAATCGGTTTTTGAAGTGCAATTGCTTTTTCAATCGCTGGTCCAACCTCTTCTTTTTTCGTAATGCGAACTGCCTCACAGCCTAGTGCTTCTGCCACCTTAACAAAATCCACTTTATCTTCCAATACCGTGTTGGAATATCTATGGTCATAAAAAAGTGTCTGCCATTGCCGGACCATTCCCAATACATGGTTATTAATAACGACTTGAATGATTGGAATATTGTATCTGCTGGCAGTTGCTAGTTCATTCATATTCATACGAAAGCAGCCATCACCCGCTATATTGATACATATTTTATCTGGATTCGCAACTTTTGCACCAATACAGGCTCCTAATCCGTATCCCATGGTTCCTAATCCACCTGATGATAAAAAAGTTCGCGGTTTGGTATACCTGTAATATTGTGCAGCCCACATCTGATGCTGCCCTACATCGGTTGATATAATCGCTTCCCCTTTGGTAACACGGTCAATTTCCTCTATAATATATGGACAGGTCAATTTATCCTTTGAATACTTCAATGGATATAATTGTTTCATCTTTCTGATATAAGAAGTCCACTCCGTATGATTTTGTTGTTCTAGTTCTGCCAATAAATCGGATAGAACCTCCTTCATATCACCTACAACCGATGCTGTTGTTTTGATGTTTTTATTGATTTCTGCAGCGTCTATATCAATCTGCAGAATTTCTGCATTACTTGCAAATTTCCTTGCATTTCCAGTTACGCGGTCTGAAAACCTGGCACCTAAAGCAATCAGCAAATCGCATTGGCTTACACCAAAGTTTGAGGTTTTGGTTCCATGCATACCAATCATGCCGGTATACAAATCATCTCTTCCGTTAAATGCACCTTTTCCCATTAAAGTATCGCATACCGGGGAGTCAATCTTTTTTGCAAATTCTGCAACTTCTTTTTCTGCACCAGAAATAATTGCACCACCGCCAAGATAAATAAATGGTTTCTTTGCTTTCTTAATTAATTCCACTGCTTTTGCAATATCTTCTTTGGTATAATTTTTCTCCGTCTTTTCCATTGCCGGTACTACTTTTGTATATTCACACTTATTGGCGGTTACATCTTTTGTCACATCTACCAACACAGGTCCCGGCCTGCCGGAAGATGCTATTTTAAATGCTTTGCGGATGGTACTGGCAAGGTTATTTACGTCTTTCACAATATATCCATGTTTGGTAATTGGCATGGTAACACCCGCAATATCTACTTCCTGAAAGGTATCCTTTCCTAATAATGGAAGTGTTACATTGGCAGTAATTGCTACCAACGGTACGGAATCCATATAAGCAGTGGCAATTCCCGTTACCAGATTGGTGGCTCCAGGACCGCTGGTTGCAAGACATACCCCTACTTTACCGGTAGACCGGGCATATCCATCCGCTGCATGGGAGGCTCCCTGCTCATGAGAAGTCAAAATATGTGTAATTTCATCGCTGTGTTTATAAAGTGCATCATATACATTTAAAATTGTTCCACCCGGATAACCAAAAACCGTATCCACACCCTGTTCTTTTAGACATTCTACAATTATTTCTGCTCCTGTAAGCTGCATCGTCGTAATATCCTTTCCCTTTTACCCTGTCATCCCTATTTTTACTGTGTATTTTTATTTTTATTTCTATTTCCATCTGCGACCTTTGGTCGCGTACAAATCAATCGTGTGAAATAATTGTCAAATCATTTCACTCTTCATTGCCTGGAATCTGCAAAATAGCACCATCCGTTCCGCTGGTAACCATGGCACGGTATCTTGATAAATATCCCGTAGTAATCTTCGGTTCTCTCGGCTGCCAGTTTGCACGTCTTTTCGCTAATTCCTCATCCGAAACATCTGCATTTAAGGTATTTGACGGAATATTAATTCGAATCATATCCCCTTCTTCAATCAGTGCAATTGGTCCACCAACGGCTGCTTCCGGTGACACATGACCGATAGATGCGCCTCTGGATGCACCCGAGAAACGGCCGTCCGTAATCAACGCTACACTGGAACCCAGTCCCATTCCTGCAATGGCAGAAGTTGGATTTAGCATTTCGCGCATACCCGGTCCGCCCTTTGGTCCCTCGTAACGAATCACTACTACATCACCAGCAACAATTTTGCCACTCTTAATCGCATCAATCGCATCTTCTTCACATTCAAATACACGCGCTGGGCCTGTATGCTCCATCATCTCTGGTACAACTGCAGAACGTTTTACCACACTGCCTGCCGGTGCGATATTTCCTTTTAATACAGCAATACCACCTGTTGCACTGTACGGATTGTCAATTGTTCTTATTACTTCTGGATTCTTATTTACACAGCCTTTGATATTTTCAGCAATGGTTTTTCCAGTTGCGGTAATCAAATTCGTATATAACAGTCCTTTTTTATTTAACTCATTCATAACTGCATACACACCGCCTGCTTCGTTCAAATCCTCCATATAGGTCGGACCTGCCGGTGCCAAATGGCAAAGGTTCGGTGTTTTTTCGCTTAATTCATTTGCAATATCCAGATTAATTTTCACGCCTGCCTCATGTGCGATTGCTGGTAAATGTAACATGGAATTGGTCGAACATCCAAGCGCCATATCTATAACCAATGCGTTCATAAATGCCTTCTCTGACATAATATCCCTTGGCTTAATATCCTTTTCCAATAATTCCATGATTTTCATACCTGCATGCTTTGCAAGACGGATTCTTTCTGAATAAACGGCTGGAATCGTACCGTTTCCCTGCAATCCCATACCGATTGCTTCTGTCAGGCAATTCATACTGTTTGCAGTGTACATACCGGAGCAGGAACCGCAGGTAGGACATACTTTTTCTTCAAACTCTTCTAATTCCTCCATGCTCATAGAACCGGCAGCAACACTTCCAACTGCTTCAAACATACTGGAAAGACTTCTCTTCTGTCCGTGTACGTGACCTGCGAGCATTGGTCCACCTGATACAAATATGGTTGGTATATTAAGTCTTGCAGCCGCCATTAATAATCCAGGTACATTTTTATCACAGTTTGGTACACATACCAAAGCATCAAATCCATGTGCCAAAGCCATACATTCGGTACTGTCTGCAATTAAATCTCTGGTAACCAGAGAATATTTCATGCCAATATGTCCCATTGCAATTCCATCACAAACTGCAATCGCAGGGAAAACAACCGGTGTTCCACCAGCCATTGCAACTCCCATTTTAACAGCGTCTACTATTTTATCCAGATTCATATGTCCCGGAACAATTTCATTATAAGAACTCACAATACCAATCAGTGGTCTTTCTCTTTCCTCTTTGGTATAACCCAATGCATTAAATAAAGATCTGTGTGGTGCCTGTTGCGTTCCTTTTGTAACTGAATCACTTCTCATTTTATGCTCCTATCTGCGGCCTCTGGTCGCATTAAAATCAAATAATCCCTTTTGGAAATAATTTTTTTTCTATTGGTATCATAACATAATTGCATAAGATTAACAAAATAAATGCGTAAATATATGCATGCAGGGGCGATGCAATCTGTAAATTCCAGCCAAACAGAGACAGCAGGCAAACCATTAATGTCTTTATGATTGTTTCATTTCCACAAAATGCAAGTGTATTCTTTCCAAGAAGACTCAGTAATGGAATACGTTGCAGCCACATTGCTATTCCGATATTTACAATAATAATGCTTCCGGCGATATAGATTGGATAAAGCCAGGTCAGTAATGGAACTTTGGCAAACACCGGATAAATATAGAAATAATCCAGTCTTCCAAAGAAGGTTAATATCGTCGGCAGGAGTACCAGTATTCCCCCAAGGATAACCGCAGCTACCATTATAACCTGTTTCATCTTATCCAGTGACTTCCAGAATGACACTGTTTTTTCTTCGGAAAGCTTCTTTAATACCTCAAAAGTAGATGCCCCCAATGCATAAAAAAGTAAGTAAAATAAAGCACTGTCTGCATTGAAAAACCACAGTGGCGTTTCCGTTGCATCGAAAGGCAAGAAATTGGCTGCCAGACCATAAATAAGGATACTGGTTATCAGTGCTATGGAACGTTTCTTTCCCACCTTTAAAAGAATGGCATATGCGATACTGACCACAAATAAACATGGCAAAAACCACAGTGCCGGTGCAAATAACTGATTCCGAATGCCAAAAAACATTTGCTTAATAAGTGGTAAAATGTCCGGTATACTTCTATTCTCCTGAATTACTATGAGTACTATATTTATAAGAGAAAACGCAGCATACGGAATAAGCAGATGCTTTACCTGTTTTTTGATATAAGCAGGTAAGGATTGTTGTTTTACTGCCTTTTCGGCAAAACAGCCCGATACAAAAAAGAATAACTGAATGACATACATACATGCAAACTTATACAGATATCCAGCACCATCCAGAAAGTGTGCAATGAATATAGTGTAAATGCCAATAAATTTCAAGGTATCCAGCCATTCCACTCTTTTCTTTTTATTCACGATGCCTTCTTTTGCATGCAATGCTTCTTCCATCTAAATAACCATACCTTTCTCTCATACTACACTTTTGTAAAACAGGTACAGACTTCATGCACCTATATTCTCTCTGCAAGTAAATCGCCCATTTGTGTACAGCCAACCTGTATACTGTTCCCTGACATAATATCAATGGTACGATAACCATCTTCTAATACCTGCTTTACCGCTGCATCTATCGCGTCGGCTTCTCTATCCAAATCAAAAGAATAACGAAGCATCATAGATGCAGATAGAACCGTTGCTATTGGATTTGCGATATCCTTTCCTGCAATATCTGGAGCAGAACCATGACTTGGTTCGTATAGCCCAAACTTAGAGTCATTCAGACTGGCGGATGCAAGCATACCGATGGAACCTGTCACCATGCTTGCTTCATCGGATAATATATCTCCAAACATATTCTCTGTTAAAATGACATCAAACTGTGCCGGGTCTTTTACCAACTGCATCGCACAATTATCTACAAGCATATGTTCTACGGTTACTTCTGGATAATCCTTTGCTACTTCATTCACTACCGTTCTCCATAATCTGGAGGAATCTAATACATTTGCTTTATCGACACTCGTTACCTTTTTCTTACGTTTCATGGCAATATCAAATCCTTTTATCGCAATTCTTCGAATTTCATTTTCATCATAAGTTAATGTGTCGATTGCTTTTCGTACTCCGTTTTCTTCTACGGTTTTTCTTTCACCAAAATAAAGTCCACCCGTCAATTCACGCATAATCATCATATCAAATCCGGCCGTGCTTATTTCCTCTTTTAATGGACAAGCGCCTGCGAGTTCTTCATATAATACCGCCGGTCTTAAATTGGCAAATAGGTTAAGTGCCTTTCGAATGGCAAGCAAACCTGCTTCTGGTCGCAGTTTCGGCTCTAATTGATACCATGGAGAAGTAGATGTATTACCGCCAATGGAACCCATTAACACCGCATCTGCTGCTTTCGCATCTGCAATTGCCTCATCGGTCAATGGAACGCCATGTACATCTATTGACGCTCCCCCCATCAATATATCCTTATATGTAATCACATGTCCATATTTTTTTGCCACTGCATCTAATACTTTTTTTGCTTCTCGTACGATTTCCGGTCCAATTCCATCTCCCGGTATACAAACTATATTCAAATTCATTTCTGCTCCCCTTTTCATCATTTATGTTCTTTTATTCCTATGTTTTCCATATACTCTTTTTATAGTATCACAAATAAATTATAAGCTACAATATTTTTTATTTATATAATACATAACTCACAGTTATAGCAGAAGCAACGTAGAATTCTATTGCATAAAAAAGACCACCTTCACTGTTATCCAATGAACGTAGTCTTTTGGTCTGATTCGTAAATCAATTTATTCTGCGTTTGCTTTTTCTACTTGTGCAATTGCTGTTTTTTGCATTGGAATACGGCAGTTTTTGTTATTACCAAATTCTACAATAATTGTGTCATCTGTAATATCAATAATAATACCATAAAATCCACTGTTTGTTAAAACGCTATCACCGATTTCCATTGATGAAACCATTGCAGACATTCTTTTTTGTTCTTTTTTCTGTGGACGAATCATCATAAAATAAACAAATGCTCCGATTAACACTACATAAACAACCATAACGATTCCTGCACCTGATCCTGCAGTTGCGCTTGTCAATAACATACCCATGAAATATTTCCTCCTAAATGATTTATAAGTCTAATGAACAATAATACCACTATACACAAAATTTGTATTTTCAGCAAGTACTATTTTGATATTCCAACATTCCTTCTATCTTATGTTTCTTGTATTCTGCAAAGTTTCCGCAATCTAGTGCATCTCTGATTTCTGTCATCATGGTATTATAAAAATACAGATTGTGAAGAACGCATAAACGCATACCCAGCATCTCTTTTGCTTTTAATAAATGGCGAATATAGCCTCTGGAATATCTTCTGCATGCAGGGCATTGACAGCCCTCTTCAATTGGCCTTTTATCCAATTCATATTTTGCATTAAACAAATTTATTTTTCCACGATTGGTATACACATGTCCATGTCTGCCATTACGGGAAGGATACACACAGTCAAAGAAATCTACTCCTCGTTCCACAGCCTCTAATATATTTGCAGGAGTACCGACACCCATCAGATAAGTCGGTTTGTCTTCCGGTAAATGTGGAACGGTTTCCTCTATAATATGATACATTTCCGTATGGCTTTCGCCCACTGCCAATCCGCCAATTGCATAACCATCTAAATTCATTTCTGCAATCTGTTTTGCATGTTCGATACGAATATCCGGAAATATAGCACCCTGATTTATTCCAAATAATAATTGATTTTTATTAATGGTATCCTCCAGAGCATTCAATCGCTTCATTTCTGTTTGACAGCGTGCCAGCCAGCGAGTTGTACGATTTACGGAATTCTGTACATATTCCCGGTCTGCCTTGCTGGACGGACATTCATCAAAAGCCATTGCTATCGTAGATGCCAGATTGGACTGAATCTGTATGCTTTCTTCCGGCCCCATAAATATCTTGTGTCCGTCAATATGCGAATTAAAATAAACGCCCTCTTCCTTTATCTTTCTGAGTCCCGCCAGAGAAAATACCTGAAATCCACCTGAATCCGTCAAAATAGGTTTATTCCATGACATAAATTCATGCAGTCCACCCATTTGCTTAATAATTTTATCGCCTGTACGCACATGCAAATGATAGGTATTGGATAATTCCACCTGGGTCCCAATACCCTCCAAATCTTCTGTCGAAACAGCTCCTTTTATCGCTGCCACCGTACCTACATTCATAAATACTGGTGTTTGAATCACACCATGTACGGTATGAAACTCGCCTCTTTTCGCCATTCCTTCTTTTTTTAATAATTTATACATCTATAACTCCTCTAATCAGTAAACATTTTCCTTAATTTCTCTACAGACTTTCCACAAACTCCTCCAATGTAATTTCTTCCTTGGTAATCTGTGTAGCTGCCTCTTTTCCAACATATCTAAAATGCCATGGTTCATATTCAATACTGGTAATGTATTCTTTTCCCTCTGGGTAACGCAGGATAAATCCATATTCACAACTATGCTCTGCAAGCCACTGTCCGGCTTCCGTATCGCCAAAGCCTGCATCTAACGTAGAATAGGAATCACAAATAATATCCAATGCAAGCCCTATCTGATGCTCACTCGCACCCGGAACCGTCACTGCCTGTGCCGTTGTTTTATAAGCATCCATATAGGACAAGCCTTTTTTCATATAAACATCAATCTTACGATTAAATAGTACCTCTTGTCTATTCATGTCACGGTAAGGGGAACAAATAACCAAATTAACGCCATCCCTTTTAGCTCCCTGAAGCATCTTTAACAAATCATCAATAATCCGTTCATCGCATTTCATATTTCCTTTTATAATACCAAGCTGAAATTCGTACTCATCTGGAATTGGATGTTGTTTGTTAATAAGCAGCAAACGCCAGTCATCTTTGTCCAGCTTTGTTTTTTCTTCTGTCAGTTCCGTTTCTGTTGTCCTGCCTGTAACCCCATTTTCATTCAGTATTTCATCTACTGAATAAAAATCGGTCTTGGTATTCTCGAGATT
>JAQUYA010000130.1 GCA_028692055.1 Lachnospiraceae bacterium
CAATGAAATGGCTTCCATACATAGATTTAATGTCAAAACGACCCGCTGCGCTGAAATATACAGAATTCTATCAACAGCTTCCCGATAACTGGCAGAAGTACCTTGGCAAACAGAATGCCGAAGGTAATCCTCGTATTACAGCAGAAAATTTTGCGGCTATTCGTGAAGCAGGTTTTAAGACGGTCAGAATACCTGTTAGTTGGGAAGATCATATGGATGAGAATCAGATCATTTCAGAAAACTGGATGAAACGAGTAGGTGAAGTCGTCGATATGGCATTGGCTAAGGATCTGTACGTAATCATTGATCTGCATCATGAAAAGTGGCTGGATTTGAAACTGGAAAATGAAGATGAAATTACAGAACAGCTTAAAACAGTGTGGAAGCAGATTGCGCAGTATTTTAGTGAATATGATGATCATCTGATTTTTGAATCTATGAATGAACCCAGACTTTGTAATAGTGAATATGAATGGACTTCCGGTACACAGGAACTAAAAGCAATGGTTAATCGGTTAAATGAAGCCTTTGTTGAAGTGATCCGAAGTACGGGGGAGAGAATTATCGTATCAATTCATGCGTATATTTCGTATGATTTTTGTCAGAATGAAGATGGTACTGCAAAATGGAATGACGAAGGCCTGGATACAGAAGAAAAGATATCTGAGACATTCTCTTTGTTAAATGATCTTTTTATAAAACGTCGAATCCCGGTTATGATTACAGAATTTGGTTGTAAAGATAAAAATAACTTAGAGGACTGCGTGGCATGGACTGTCTATTTTACAGACCAGGCTAAAAAGAACGGAATAGGATACATATGGTGGGATTGCGGAGACTACGGGCTTTTGAATCGTGAAGAAAATAACTGGTCGTATCCGGAGATAGTTGATGTTCTGACGCAAAAATAAGTGAATAAGAAATGAGTATAAAAGAAAAGAGCAACACTAATGATTAATAGAGAAGATATGCTGGAACTGACCAGACGAATGACACCATCCAGAACTTCGTTTACCAGAATAGCAGGTTGTTATGTGGATGAAGAAGGTTATATAGATGGAACGTTTAACACGAATTTTCTGAATTTATCCGGAAAAGATAAGGAAAAGAATCTTGCTTTGGCAAAGACAATACCGTTTTCGCCTACCAATGAAAATCTGAAAGCTTACAAATTCGGAGACGGTTCCAGATTACCGGGTAGCATGTGGCAATTACTCATGGGATTGAAAAATTGCGGACTGAAAAATGATGCCTTGATGGATACCTTTTATGAATTGATAACGGAAAGCTATGAGAAGTCAGGTGAATATGCGGTTTTTGTATTCCATGACCGTTATGATGTACCAATAAAGGCAACTGATAAAGAACGCTTGGGAGAATCGGAAGAGGTATTTGAGTATTTGATCTGTGCGATATGTCCTTTGGTCGGGGAATACGAGCCTGGAAAACCGGAGTGGGGATTTCTGTTTCCGGCATTCACAGACCGGAGCAGTGATTTGGAGCATGTGAATGTATATCAGGCAGATGGTGACTGCGGACAGGCGGAGTTGTTGAAGAAAATATTAGGGTAATAATCAAAATAATAATAGTAAAAGTATAAATCAGAGCGAATAATAGAAAATAATATTTAAGATGGTATTGACAAAAAATACGCAAGGCGTGTAAGATAAGCATACACGCCTTGCGTATTTTGATAAAAGTAATCATTAATGAAGTAAAAAAATAAACAGAAAAGAAAGTGTGAAAATATGGATCTGAAAAATACATTATTAGAGGTAAGAAAAAGTACAGGAATGAATCGACGCGAATTTGCAGAATATTTTGGAATACCCTATAGAACAATCCAGGATTGGGAATTGGGTAATCGACAGATGCCAGAGTATTTATTGCGATTGATAGCTTATAAGGTAAAGATGGAGAATCTGCATAAGTAAGCTGCAAATATCAACAATATTTTTATAATGAGGGATTATGTATGGAGAACAATGTACAGCTATTTGAAAATCAAAAGATTAGAACAGCGTGGGATGCTGAAAAAGAGAAATGGTATTTCTCTATTGTGGATGTAGTGGGAGTACTATCTGAAAGTAAGGATCCGGTGAGCTATTGGCGAAAGATGAAACAACGTTTAAAGAGTGAAGGAAATGAAACCGTGACAAATTGTCACACTTTGAAAATGACTGCATTAGATGGAAAAAAACGTTTGACAGATGTTGCAGATATAGAACAATTATTACGTATTATCCAATCAATTCCATCACCCAAGGCGGAACCTTTTAAAATGTGGCTGGCGCAAGTGGGACGAGAAAGAATAGAAGAAACCATGGATCCTGAACAGACTATCGACAGAGCCTTGGATACATATTTACGAAAAGGGTATTCGAGAGAATGGATCAATCAGCGTTTGCAGGCAATTCAAGTGAGAAAGGAATTAACGGACGAATGGCAGGATAGAGGGGTAAAACCCGGCAAAGAATATGCAATTCTCACAGATGAAATTACCCGAGCATGGTCAGGCATGTCGACTAGGGAGTATAAAAATTATAAGGGCCTTAAAAAACAAAATCTTCGAGACAATATGACGACTACAGAAGTAGTCTTAACTATGCTGGCCGAAACAGCAACAAAAGAAATTTCAAAGCAGGTAAAGCCGGATACTTTTGATAAAAATAAGAATGTTGCAAAACGTGGAGGTAGTATTGCGGGGAATGCAAGAAGGGAATTGGAAGAAGAAATTGGAGCATCCATTATATCAAACCAAAATGCAACACAGTTGAGCCAGGTTGTAACAGATATGATTGAAAGTGTATCTAAGGATCATTAAATACATATGTATAATCCTCCAACATTTCCACATAATAACAGTACATTTAAAAAATGGAAAACATACAAAACTAATCTAATTCTTGACATACGGCGCACATGTGATAATATTTAACCAAACATCGGTAAAAAAGAAAATACTACATATAATTACTTGATTCCGGAGGCGAAAAATGTTATTAACATATAGCGAATGTAAAGAAAAGTATGGAAACGATTATCAAATAAAAAAACAGTTACGGGAAAAAAAGTTGTTTTTCCTGGAAAAAGGAATTTATTCTGATAAAAGTTATGAACCAGAATTATCTATTATTACGATGAAATACCCTAAAGCGGTAGTAACACTGAACACTGCTTTTTATTTTTATAATCTGACAGATACAATCCCGGATAAATATTATTTAATGACTGAGAAAAAAGCAGCAAAGATTCGTGATAATCGAGTGCTTCAAATTTATGAAAATGGTGTTGAAGCATATTTAGGAGTGATTGAAACGGAGTATAATGGGCGAGATTTCCGTATTTTTAACAGGGAACGTATGTTGGTTGAGCTTCTTCGTAATAAAAACAAGCTTCCTTTTGATTATTATAAAGAAATTTTATTGAATTATAGAAAAATAATTCATGAACTTGACATACCTGAAATTCAGGATTATATCTACGCATTGCCAAAATCACGTATGACAATGGAGATACTTCAGTTGGAGGTATTGTAATGTATAATTTGAATGAATTGATTGAAAAGGAAATTGAGAATGGATACGGAGATGCCAACGCTCAGGCAAAAGTATGTCAGGATCTTATTTTAAAAGCAATTGCAAGCGGTAGCCTAAATCGAAATGTAACAATAAAAGGTGGCGTTGTCATGCGAAGCAAAACGGGAAATATTCGCAGAGCAACTCAGGATTTAGACATTGACTTTGTGAGATATTCACTGTCAGATGAATCAATCGATGCTTTTATAAGAAAGCTAAATTGTCTGAATGGAATTGTTATTGTTAGAAACGGTGCAATCGAAGAACTAAAACAACAGGATTATCATGGGAAAAGAGTGTACATAGAAGTTTCAGATGAATTGGGCAATCAAATACATAGCAAACTTGATCTTGGAGTTCATAATCGAATGGATATTGAGCAGGAAGAGTACTGCTTTGATATCGCATTTGATGAAGAAGGGGCCAGTCTCTTGATTAATACAAATGAACAGATGTTTTCTGAGAAGCTGCGTTCACTATTACGGTTTGGACCGGTATCTACCAGATACAAAGATATTTTTGATATGTATTATTTATGTCAGAAAATGGATAAGAAGAGATTAGATGTATGTATGAGTTCTTATATCTTTAAGGATTCCGGAATGCGTGAAAAGGATATTCAGGGGGTCGTGAGAAGAGTAAAGATGGCATTTTCAGATAGAATGTATAGACAGAGATTGTCAACAACAGATAAAAAATGGCTGGATGAAGATTTGAATAAAATTATGAATGGAATTATTGAATTTTTGGAAGATTAAAAGTAGAAACATAAGAAATGAAAAGAAAAATATTAGGAGCAATGTGAAGCTTCAGATACAGAACAAATTTGTATGATAAAGTGGTATAATAATTCTCCATTTACAGATACTAGCTTTAAAACTAGAAAATGTAAATGTGAGGCTAAATCCTCTCTTCGTCCAGAGGACAAATTCTGCTTCACAGAATAGAATTTTGCTTCGCAAAACAAGGAGGATTGCAAATATGAAAGCAACAGGAATAGTGCGTCGCATAGACTATTGTGTTATAATAGGGCAAAAGTTCAGAAGCCTTGTAAACACTGGGGTTTTCGCTGATTTTGTCCAAAATTTCAGAATGAAAAACCAACAGTAATTGCAAAAATGAAAAACAGTTTACTTCGTAACACTTTGTATAAAGGTCATGCAAAATGGCTATGATTTATGTGTTAGGAGGTCTGAAAAATGAAGCAAGGAGTTTTAGTTTACGACCAGAGAACAGAGCGTATGGATGTACGCTTTGGTCTGGAAGATTACTATGGAGGATTACATTGCGGCACCTGTATGGAGGTATTTGTTGGTAGCCGTTGGAAGCCCACTCGAATTGAGTACGGGCATAACGATACCGGTTGGTATCTTGTTGGTGTTCCTACAGATTCGCTCATTGGTCTAAGAGTACGAATGAGTTAAACATCGGACGCACTTGTCGAAAGTGCGTCTAGACAACTGAATATGATTGTTTACATAGGGCTTTTATTCGTTCCTTTGAGGGACTGGGTAAAGGCTCTTTTTTTGTGTCCAAAATTACTTAAATAAAAGATTGGAGGGTTTAATTTGAACAAAACTATATATGCGGCAGATAAACCCAGTGACTGCCGGTATTGCTACTTCTGGACAAATGGTAAAAAAGGTTGCGAACTGGGCAAAGAAAACTGTTATTACCGATTGGAGCAAAAGACGCACCGAAAAGAAAAATGCGAAGGTTGCCCTTATGGTGTCCATTCGCCTTGTATTGGGTGGTGTACCAAAGAATTACTGGAAGATTTGCACCGTGACAAGGCTTAACAATCAGCGTCAATATACCACAGAGAAAGGGTGATGAAAATGAAGTCAAGACGAAAGAGCAAAGTTAAGATTTGCCGAAACTGCGAGTTCTATCAGCCACGATGGAAATATCGCTTCTGCTATTACACAATATGCCCCTACAACATACGGGACAGTACCTTTCGTAAAGTGCCACTCAAAGCGAATGTAAGTGGTAAACTATAACCAGCAGATTTAGGCAAATAAAATCCAGCAACTATTACTGAACATCATCGAATGATATACTGTCATTCGGAGGTGAAGAAAGGATGGTTAAATGGATGGATTACTATA